>JAEEZP010000177.1 GCA_016291915.1 Prevotella sp.
CAAGGAGCATGCATGGAAGGAGATCCTTGATGGAATCCGTGAGGTGGGCATCCTTGAGATGGAGATTTATATCTTGGGTAACCGACTGGTGATGATCGTGGATGCACCACTCGACTTTGAGTGGGACAGTGCGATGAAGCGTTTAGCCACCTTGCCGCGTCAACAGGAGTGGGAGGAGTATGTGGCCACGTTCCAAGACTGCGATGCCTCTGCTTCTTCGGATGAGAAGTGGCAGATGATGTCAAGGATGTTTTATCTGTATTAGTCGTTTGGGAGATTGGTCGTTTAGTCGTTTGGTGTAGGGGCCGACCTCTGTGTCGACCCGCTGAACAGAATAGGGTACATATACGTAGTATATGCGTCCTATTTTATGCAATAAAATAGATAAACTGATTACACTATGGTATATAATGAATTAGGAAAGACGGGACTTCGTCTGAGTAATCTTGGTTTTGGAGCATCTTCCTTGGGTGGTGTGTTCCATGATATCCGTGAGGCAGAAGGTATTCAGGCCGTGTTTACGGCCATAGAGAATGGTATAAACTTCATCGACGTGTCGCCGTACTACGGTCATTACAAGGCTGAGACTGTTTTGGGTAAGGCGCTGAAAGACCTTCCTCGGGATAAATACTACCTCTCTACGAAGGTGGGGCGCTATGGTAAGGATGGTGTCAATATCTGGGATTATTCTGCCAAGCGTGCCAAGGAGAGCGTGTATGAGAGTCTTGAGCGATTGAATATCGACTATATCGATATTATCAACGTGCATGATGTGGAGTTTCAGGGCGACCTTGAGGGTGGCCTGCAGAAAGTGGTTGATGAGACACTGCCGGCTCTCGTGGAGTTACGTAAGGAAGGTGTGGTACGTCATGTGGGTATCACCGACTTACAGCCCGAGAACCTGAAATGGGTGATTGAACATTGTGAGGCAGGTACCGTAGAGAGTGTGCTCAATTTCTGTCATTACTGTCTGAATGATGAACTCTTGCTCGACTATCTCGACTTCTTCGAGGCAAACAATATCGGTGTGGTGAATGCTTCGCCTTTCTCCATGGGCTTGTTATCACAACGTGGGGCACCGGCATGGCATCCGGCACCTGAGTCCTTGAAAGAAGCATGTCGTCGTGCCGCTGCTTATTGTCAGGAGAAAGACTATCCGATAGAGAAACTGGCCATCCAGTATTCTACGAGCCTGAATCCCCGTATTGCCACCACCTTGTTCAGCAGTGCTAATCCCAAGAATGTACTGAAGAATATCGAGTATGTCAATGCCCCGATGGATGAGGAGTTGGTGAAAGAGGTACAAGCCATCATCGGTGATCAGATGCGTGTGAGGTGGAAGAACACCTAGTAATAATTGATAATTGATAATTGAAAATTAATAGTTAATAGTTTACAAAACTAAGTTTAATGTAGAGTATTAACTCGTCAACTTGTTTACTTGTTAACTCGTCAACTAATAAAATATGAAGATTATTGATGCACACAGTCATCTGTGGTTACGACAGGATACCACGTGGGATGGTAAGGTGATAAAGACCATGGAGCAGAACGCCAGCCGTTCGATGTTCCTGGGTAATGAGGTCCAGATGTTGCCGCCCTTCATGATTGACGGGAAGAATACTGCCGAGGTGTTCCTCTCCAATATGGACTATGCTCAGGTGTCTGCTGCCGTGGTGACACAGGAGTTTATCGACGGTATCCAGAATGACTATTTGGAGAAAGTACAGCGTACCTATCCCAACCGGTTCTTCGTGTGTGGTATGTGCAACTATTTCCAACCAGGTTTTGCGGACGAGGCGAAGACTTTGATTGACCGCGGTTTTAGGGCTATTAAGATACCTGCTCACCGACTGCTGTTGTCAGACCGTCGTATCCTGATGACCAGTCCGGAGATGATGCAGATGTTCCATCTGATGGAAGACAAAGGGATTCTCTTCTCCGTTGATCTGGCAGATGGAGACATGCAGGTGGATGAGATGAAAGAGATCATTGCCGAGTGCCCACAACTGAAGATTGCCATCGGTCATTTCGGAATGCCTACCACCGAGCGCTGGGAAGAACAGATCAAGTTAGCGCGTCATGAGCATGTCTTCATTGAGTCGGGTGGTATCACCTGGCTCTTCAACAGTGAGTTCTATCCGTTCAAAGGAGCAATACGAGCGATCAGGGAAGCTGCCGATCTGGCGGGTATTGAGAAACTGATGTGGGGCTCCGACTATCCGCGAACCATCACGGCCATCACTTATAAGATGTCGTACGACTTCGTGTTGAAGAGCACGGAACTCACCGACTATGAGAAGGAATGCTTCTTGGGTGAGAATGCCCGTAAGTTCTATGGCTTCAACGACTTGGTAGAGTTGCCATATATCAAGAACATGTCGGAATAGTGTTGGTTTGGAGTTTAGAGTTTAGGGTATAGAGTAGCAACTTGTTTACTCGTTTACTTGTTTACTAGTCAACTAATAATAAATATAATGAAAGCAGTACAGATAACCGCCCAGGAACAGATGGCGGTAGTGGAGATAGCAAAACCTGAAATCAAGAATGATGAGGTATTGCTGAAGATCAATTACGTAGGTTTTTGTGGTTCCGACCTCAATACATTCTTGGGTAGGAACACAATGGTAAACATGCCTGTGATTCCCGGTCATGAGGTAAGTGCAACCATAGAAGCTGTAGGTAGTGAGGTGCCTGAGAACCTGAAGGTAGGTATGCACGTCACTGTTGACCCGTATAGCAACTGTGGAAAGTGTGCTTCCTGTCTGCGCGAACGTGCCAATGCCTGTGAGCATAACCAGACCCTTGGTGTGCAGCGTGACGGTGCTATGAGAGAGTATTTTGCCATGCCTTGGCAGAAGATTATCCCCGCAGAAGGTTTGGAACAACAGGAGATTGCATTGATTGAACCGATGAGCGTGGGTTTCCATGCAGTCAACCGTGCAGAGGTAACGGATATCGACCGTGTGTTGGTGATCGGTTGTGGCATGATCGGTATGGGTGCTATCGTCCGTGCTCATATGCGTGGGGCAACGGTCATTGCCGTGGATCTCGATGATGAGAAACTCGAGTTGGCGCAGCAGATGGGTGCCCACTATGTGGTGAACACCGCCAAGGAGGATCTTCACACGAAACTGCAGGAGATCACCGACGGACTGGGTCCTGACGTAGTGATTGAGGCAGTGGGTAGTCCCTTTACCCAAAATCAGGCTATCAGTGAGGTGGCATTCACCGGTAGGGTGGTCTTCATCGGTTATGCGAAGGCAGGCACTGAGTTTATCACCAAGTATTTCGTACAGAAAGAATTGGATATCCGTGGCTCCCGTAATGCCAAGCCGGCAGACTTCCGTGCGGTGATCCATTACATGCAGCAGAACAGAGATTATCCCAAGGATGCACTGGTCAGTAATGTGGCCACACCCGACACGGCCTTTGATGCCATGCGTGCATGGGCAGCAGCCCCTGCCAAGGTGTTCCGTATCTTGGTGAAGTTTTAGTTAAAGAATACTAGTACATTTCCCTTTTTCAAACGTCTTTCGTTATATGAAAGATATAACGAAAACGGAAAAGAAGGGAAGTCAGTGGATCTGGTTTCCCGGCGATTTTGAGATATGGCTGGGAAACCAGTTTAATAACCGTCGTACAGAGCGTGGTGCTATGTTTCCTCCTTTTTGGAAACAAGACAGTCATTGGGTAACGGTAGAGTTCAGCACTACGGTCGATCTGGCTGCCCCCGAGACAATCACCATCGTTGCCGAGGGTAGTTATAACCTCATGCTCGACGGTAAACTGCAGTTCGGCATGCCCGGCAGTTTTGTCATTCCTGCGGGAAAACACCAGTTGAATATCAAGGTGCACAACCAGCAGACACCACCGGCATTATATATAAAGGGTGAAACCGTGAAGACCGACAGTCAGTGGTTGGTAACCTATGAGGATAAGATCTGGATCGATGAGAATGGCGTGGCCCATGGCTCAGGTATCTATATGCATGCCGCCTCCTGGTGCTTCGATGATCCCACACAAGGTCCTTCCACCTTCCATCTGTCACGTAAACCGGAGAAAGCGATGATTACCGAATATATCGGCAAGGGAATGCTGGTGGATTTCGGTAAGGAGACTTTCGGTTACCTGACACTCAAAGGAGTAGAGGGGATGGGACTTTTGTCCGTGTATTACGGCGAGAGCCGTGAGGAAGCCCTTGACAAGAATTATTGTGAGACCTTAGATAAGTTGGTGATCATGGAGGAGACCATCCTTTCTCTTGCCGATAACGTCAGTAAAACACGCACGCCCGACTATTTGTTGCCCAACAGCAAGGCTTTCCGCTTTGTCTATGTTGTCCCTGAAGGGGATATCACCCTCCGTGAGATTGGCATGGAATATGAGTTCTTGCCGTTTGATGGCAGTCATAGCGGTGCTTTTGTCTGTGATGATGAGGAACTGAACAAGATATGGCGGGTGGGTGCCTATACGATGGACCTTACCACACGGGAATTCTTCATGGATGGTATCAAGCGCGACCGATGGACATGGAGTGGTGACGCCATCCAGTCGTATCTGATGAACTACTATCTGCGTTTTGATACCGAGGCGGTGAAACGCACCATCCGTCAGCTACGTGGTAAAGATCCTGTGACGGCGCATGTCAATACCATCATGGACTACACCTTCTATTGGTTTAAGTCGGTGCTCGATTATTACCTGTTTACCGGGGATATCGACTTCGTGCGTGAAATGTATCCGAAGATGCAGACGCTGATGAGCTATTGTCTTGGAAGAGTCAACGACGAGGGAATGGCAGAGGGACAGCCCGATGACTGGATCTTTGTCGATTGGGTGGACTTCCCCATGCACAAACGGGGTATCTTGTGCTTCGAGCAGATACTCTTCTGTAAGTCCTTGCAGACGATGAGCACCTGTGCGGCTCTCCTGCGTGATCATCCCTTGGATAACCCTCCGCAGGGAAGCATCACCCATGAGGAATATCAGCGGGATGCAAGCTACTACGAGGATTTGGCCAAGAGCCTGCACGGAAAACTGAAACCCACCTTCTGGGATGATGAGCGACAGGCTTTCATGCACAGTATCGAGGATGGGCAGATGAACACGATGATTACGAAATTCCCCAATATGTTTGCCATCATCTATGATATGGTAGATGAAAAAGACAAGAAAGCTATTCTCGAACATGTGATGCTGAATAAGGAGGTTGAGGCGATCACCACACCTTATATGCGTTTCTATGAGTTGGAAGCTCTCTGTCAGATGGGGCTCCAGCATACGGTCCTTCCGGAGATGAAAGAATACTGGGGTGGTATGCTGAAGGCAGGCGCCACCACTTTCTGGGAGAAATATGTTCCTTCGGAGCATGGCACACAACATCTCAGTATGTACGGTCGTCCTTACGGAAAGAGCCTGTGTCATGCCTGGGGCGCCAGTCCTGTTTATCTCTTAGGCCGTTTCTTCCTGGGCGTTGAGCCTCTCAGGCCCGGCTATCAGGCCTTTTTGGTCCGGCCAAACTTAGGTGGACTCCGTTGGATGCGTGGTGATGTGCCCACACCTTTCGGAAAGATCCACGTAGATATGGACGAACATCATATCACCGTTGAAAGCGACGGTGGTGAGGGTGTCCTCCAATTCAATGGTCATACCTATCCTATTCCTAGTCATCAATCCGTAACCATCAATTATTAAATATATGAAAAAGCAGATCCTTTTGGTCGTTCTCAGCATGTTGCTTACCTTACCGTTATCTGCCAAAGTAAAGATAACCGTCAAGCAAAACACGCCGCAGACAAACTATGCGGCAGGTCTTCTCAAAGATATCTCTGGTGATTATACGATACAGATAGCCGTGAGCAAGAAGGGTCCGGCAGAAGGATTTACCATTACGAAGAGTGGAAAGAAGGTGGTGATCTCCGGTAACGACACCTCAGGCGCTATCTATGGAGCGAACAGATTGAAAGAGTATTTCTTCATCAATGGCAACCTGGAGGGTCTTACCACGATTACCGATGCACCGGAGATGAAGATGCGCGGTGCCTGTATCGGCATGCAGAAAACTTTCATCCTACCCGGCCACCGTACCTATGAGTATCCTTATACTCCGGAGAACTTTCCGTGGTTCTATGATAAGGCTCTTTGGATCAAGTATTTGGATATGCTGGCTGCCGACAATATGAATGCGGTGTATCTGTGGAATGGTCATCCTTTCGCCTCACTGGTTAAGTTGAAGGATTATCCCTTTGCCCCTGAGGTGGATGAGGCTACGATGGAGAAGAATATGGAGATGTTCACCTTCCTCACCACAGAGGCTGCCCGCCGCGGTATCCAGGTGATACAGATGTTCTATAACATCCTGTTGTCGAAACCTTTCGCAGACCACTACGGACTGAAGACGCAGGAGCGTAACCGCCCGATCACGCCGTTGATCGCTGACTATACCCGGAAGAGTATCGCTGCTTTCTTCGAGAAATACCCCAATGTGGGTGTGCTGATCACCTTGGGTGAGGCGATGGCGACGGTAGAGGATGATATCGAGTGGATGAACAATACGATCATACCGGGTATCAAAGACGGACTGAAAGCGTCCGGAAGGAAAGATATCCCACCGATTATCCTGCGTGCCCATGATACCGACGGACCGCTGGTATTGTCGAAGGCACTGCCTCTCTATCCGAATATCTATACGATGTCGAAATATACCGGTGAGAGTCTGACCACCTATCAGCCGCGTGGCCCATGGGCAGAGACCCACCGTAAGTTGGCTGCTGCTGCTCCTATCCATATCAGTAATGTGCATGTGTTGGCTAACCTGGAGCCGTGGCGCTGGGGATCACCTGCCTTCACGCAGAAAACTGTTCAGGCTATGCACGAGGTACATCATGCCAACGGACTGCATCTCTATCCGCAAGCATCTTATTGGGATTGGCCATACACCGCGGATAAGTTGGCTGATAACGGTCGGGAGTTACAGATCGACCGCGACTGGATCTGGTATGCGGCATGGGGACGTTATTCCTGGAATTGTCGCCGGGATAATGACCGTGACTACTGGGTACGTCGGATGATGGACTACTATGGTTGTGATGAGGAGACAGCCAGTTGTATTGTCACTGCCTATGATGAGAGCGGGGAGATTGCCCCTAAGCTACTCCGTCGTTTCGGTATCACCGAGGGTAACCGTCAGGCATTGCTCTTAGGTATGCGTATGCCGCAGTTGGTGAATCCTTATAAGTTTACCATCTATCCGGGATTCTACGAGAGTTGCGGCCCCGAGGGTGAGAAACTCATCGAGTATGTGGAGAAAGAGTGGAAGAAACAACCGCATGTCGGAGAACTGCCGCTGAATATCGTGGATGAGTGTGTGGCCCACGGTGAGAAGGCGGTGGCTGCCTTGGTGGGACTCTCTGTCACGAAGAATAAAGAGGAGTTTGCCCGTCTGTGCAACGATATGTATTGTTACAAGACCTTTGCAGAGGCTTTCCGTCTGAAGGTGCTCTCCGCTCAGCAGGTGCTGAACTATAAATGGAGTAAGAATGCCCGTTATCTGAAAAAGGCTGTTCCTCTGTTGGAGGATAGTAATAATAAGTGGAAAGAACTGGTGGCCCTGACGAAAGATACGTATTTCTATGGTCCGAGCATGCACACCAGTCATCGTCGTATCCCTATCGGTGGTGACAATGGTAAGTATATCACCTGGGAGCAGATGCTGCCGGTCTATGAGCAGGAACTGGTGGCATTGAGAGAAAACACCCAACGACTGTTGAATCAGAAAGGTGAGATCCTTGATGAGTCATCCCTGACAAAGGCTGAGAATGCGAAGGTAACCTTTAACACACCGGTAAGAACGGTGAAGTTGGAGAAGGGAGCCGTCATCTTCCCGCGTCGCAGTGAGATCGTCGAGGCCGTGGCCCCGGAGTTGCAAGGACTCGATGCATTGGTCATCAACCGTGATGAGGCGCGTGAGCAGGGCGTGATGGTTGACTTCACTTCTGAGAAACCTGTTAAGATGTTGGTGGGATTCTTCATCGATGAAGACAGTAAATATGCCGCTCCCCCGAAGTTGGAGGTGGATGCTACCGGTAATGAGTATGGTCAGGCAGAGCCGATCATCACCAATGCCATCCTCTTGAAGAACTCACCGATTGTGAATGTCCATGCCTACCACCTGCCGGCAGGTCATCATCAGATCCGTCTGCCACGAGGTATCATCATGGTGGCCGGCTTTACCGAGACCGATCTTAAGCTCCGCGATGCGGGGATGAATGGCGCCTCAGAGGAAGTTGACTGGTTGTTTATTAAGTAAAGAGACATAACTAATTCTGATTGTTAATAATTTAGAAAATTGAAATCATGCATGCATGGTTTCAATTTTATATATTACTTTTGTAACCTTCGAAACAACGGTGTAGGAATGAGTGAGGGAGTGAATAATAAGCGTCAGATAATAGAACAACTGTTTAATGATCATTATCAACGGTTGTTTTATTATGCTTATGACCTCACAAACGACGAGGAAGCCAGTAAGGATCTGGTCAATGAGGCTTTTGTCTCATTACTGGAGAAAATTGATGAGTTACAAGATGTTCGTTTAGATGGATATCTTTTTGTGAGTATCCGTAACCGTTGCCTTTCATTTTTAGAGAAACAACGACGCAATGATCGCTATCGTGATTATTGCAAGACTGTTTTTACAGAGGAAGATGATGATTATTGGATGACAATGGAGGAGCGTATCCAGGAAATGAGCGATGTCATCGAAAGCATGCCGGAACGGACACAGTTCGTTCTTAAACAATGTTATTTTGAGGACCGTAGCTATCTGGAGGTTGCCAAAATGTTGGGAATCTCCAGTGATGGTGTAAAACATCATATAGTTAAGGCTTTTCAGAAGTTGAGGAATCATTTTAATGTTAAAAAACGCTGAATAGGAATACCCGAAAGTCGTTTTGTCTATTTTATATATATAGGTATGGAGAAAAAAGACACAGGGGATAACCTGCAAGGGATGCCAACCATCCACGAAGAACTGGAGGTGAAACGGTGTATGAACCGACGGTTTGTGACAGCGCCTGACACGGGTGCTGCTTGGGAGGCTTTTAGCCGGAATTACCTTGATAAGGAAGAGAACGATGATGTAAAAGAACCCTGTCGGGAAACGCCAAAATCTCATATATCCGCTAAGATCCTTTGGAGGATCGTTGCCAGTGCTGCCGCTGTAATAGCTGTTCTGATAGTTTTCAACTGGAACCATCTCGGTAGGAGTGACAAGCATCTTTTCTATGAAGCAAAAGATGATATCGCACAGGTTACACTGACGGATGTGTCAGGGAATAAGACCGTCGTTGATCAACAAAAGATCATCATGAGCCAACAACAGAATCAAACGACTGTCGGCAAGAGTCAGGAAAACGCTTCAGAAATATATAATAAGATCCTTCATCTTGTTACCTCACATGGAAAAACCTGTGAGATAACGTTAGAGGATGGTACCACGATATGGCTTAACGATGAGAGTGCTTTGGATTTTCCAGAACATTTCTCTCCGACGAAACGTGAGGTTAAAGTCAGTGGCGAGGCTTATTTTGATGTGGCAAAAGATGCCAAAAGACCTTTTATCGTCAAGGGAGAAGGATTCGAGACCCGCGTATTAGGCACACAGTTTAACATTAAGTCTCGCAGTGCAAATACCACAAAGACTTCAGATCCTGTGACAGAGATAACACTGGTGGAAGGAAGTATCTGCGTCACTGATGATAAGGGTATGGAGCAGAGGCTTTTGCCGGGGCAACAATATTTCATAAAGAACGGTCAGTGGAATAGGAAAGAAGTGGATACCTATCCTATTACCCAATGGCGTGAGGGCTTTTTCTACTTTGACCAGACTTCTTTGGGTGACATCCTTACAGATGTCGGTCGATGGTATAATATCAACGTCGTGTTAGAGAAGCCCGAGTTGATGGATATCATCCTTCATTTTGTGGCTGAGAAAAGCCAGTCTATTGAAGAGGTGGTAACGTCACTGAACATGTTAAAAGTTGCTCAAATCACACTTGAGGACAACAAAATTGTTGTCAGAGAATAAATCTTTTTGATCAATTTTTTAAGAAAACCCGAAAACCGGACTACCTGATTTCTTTGGATTCTGTTTGTTAATATAGAAAGGCAACCATTTCGTTATGCCAAATCACGATATCGGAGCTTGCTCTAGCTTTGGCATGGTGAGAAATGGTCGGATGAGATTCAACGATAATATTACAAACATAGAACAACAATCAAATGAAACAAAGAAGTCTCAAAACATTCCTGCTGTTAGTGACATGCTGTCTGTTGTCAACGAATGTCATGTCGCAAAAAAGTGGGAAGAAGGTAACGTTGATCTGTGAGAAGGAACCGCTCACTCAAGCACTGCGCACGGTGGAGAAGTTGTCTGGTTACTACAAGATCAACTACAGTTATGATGAGCTGAAACGTTACACCGTTACGGTCTCTGTTCAAGATCAGTCTGCGCCTGATGCTGTTGACATGTTACTCAGAGGTATTCCCTACACTTCTGTGGTTCAAGGACGGTTTATCAGCGTACAACCTAAGCAGGGAAGTACGGCGGAGATGACGCAACAGCGTACATCCACTCAAAAAGATGGTGTTGCCCAAGGTAAGATCGTTGATCGCAACAAAGAACCTCTTCCTTATGTTACTATTCGTGTGGTAGGTAAAGAGTCTGTTGGGATATCTGATGCCGATGGAAAGTTTTCTATTCAGGATGTTCAGCCTGATGATGTGTTGGAATTCTCTTATGTCGGCATGGCTACTGTGCGTCATAAGGCAGGTAACAAGCCATTGGTGGTTATTATGGAGGAAGACAATATGCTTGAGGATGTGGTGGTGACCGGTATATTCCCTAAGCGTAAAGATGCCTATACAGGTGCAGTAACCACGATCACCAGTGAGGAACTGAAAAACTATGGTAACAAGAATCTCATCACCTCTATCGGCAACATCGACCCTGCATTTAACATTCTGACAAACAACGAATTGGGTTCTAATCCTAACCGGCTGCCCGAGATACAAATCAGAGGTAATGCCAACTTGCCTGCTCTCGATGACTTACAAGACAATACAAAAACCGATCTCAACACACCACTTATTGTACTTGACGGATTTGAAATAAGTCTGGAGCGGCTCATGGACCTTAATGACGATGATGTAGAGTCGATCACCTTACTCAAAGATGGTTCAGCCACGGCTATCTATGGTTCACGTGGAGCCAATGGCGTGGTGGTAATCACCCGAAAGGCACCACAGGTAGGACGCCTAAGACTTACCTATAACGGAAGTTTAAACATCGAGGCTCCCGACCTTACCGACTACCATCTGTTGAATGCCGCTGATAAACTGGAACTGGAGCGCCGCGCAGGCTATTATGATATGGTTGACCCACAGCGAGACTTTAATTATAAAAATAAATATAGCAACATTTTGAAAGATGTTCAGCGTGGAGTAGATACAGACTGGATGGCACTGCCCCTTCGTACAGGTGTAGGCCAGCGTCACAACATGCGTATTGAAGGTGGTGATACCAGTTTCCGCTATTCAGCATCATTGCAATACAATGGTGTGACAGGTGTGATGAAAGGCTCTAACCGCAATAGTTTCAATGGAGGCATCAACCTGACATATCGTCACCAGAAACTCATTTTTAACAATGATCTCAACATCGGTCATACTAAGTCGAAAGAGTCACCCTATGGTACTTTCTCACAATACACCCGACTGAATCCATATTGGAGACCCTACGATGACAATGGTGATATTATAAAGATTTTTGACAATGATGTGAACTTCTGGGGAACCTATAGCAATCTTCCCACCAATCCTCTCTACAATGCTACGCTACGACAGAAGAACAGCGCCAACTATACCAATATTACCAATAATTTTGCCATAGAGTGGCGACCTTTCACGGGATTCATCGCACGCGGAAGTTTGGGCATCACCTGGCAAGATTCAGAGAGTGATAACTACAAATCGGCCAAACATACCGATTTTGAGAAAGATCTCTATCAGACTGCCGAGGGAGCACTCCGTAAGGGTAGTTATAACTATGGCAATGGCAAGATGATGAATTATGAGGCAGCGCTGACTCTCAGTTATACACATCTCTTTGCCAAGAAGCACCAACTATATACCGGTCTTAATGCCAACATCATTTCCAAAAATAGCCGTAATTACTACATCCAGGCAGAAGGGTTCCCCGATGAAGACATGGACTTCCTGCCTTCAGCACTACAGTATATGAAAGACGGCAAGCCCAGTGGAAGTGAGGCTAAGATGCGAAGTGTAGGTCTTGTGGGTAGTGTGAACTATTCTTACGACAACCGCTACTATACCGACTTGGCATATCGCTTGGATGGTTCATCGCAGTTTGGTAGCGACCGTCGCTTTGCACCGTTCTATTCAGCCGGTATAGGATGGAACCTGCACAACGAACATTTCTTGAAAGACAACAACCTGTTCAACCTCTTGAAGCTCAGAGCTTCTTTCGGACAGACGGGATCACAGAATTTCAATGTCTATCAAGCCATTGCCACCTATTCTTATTATATGAGCGATCGCTATAATCAGTGGCTCGGAGCTTACCAGATGGCATTGGAAAACAAAAATCTGGAATGGCAGAAAACCAATAAGTGGAATGCCGGACTGGAAGTGAGTATGCTTGATGGCCGTATCAATCTTGTAGCTGATGTCTATTTGGAGAAGACGTCCAACCTGCTCTCATCACTCGACCTGCCTCTCTCTAACGGTTTTACTTCATATGTAGAGAACATTGGTAAGGTAGAGAACAAGGGTTTTGAGGTCAAAGCCACGGTGTTTGTCGTTAAGAATACAGAGAAACGCCTCTTCTGGTCGTTAACAGGTTCAATGATGCACAACAAAGACAAGGTGGTAGCCCTCTCGCAAGCGATGAAAGACGAATATGCGAAACTGTTACTTACCCGTAGCGTGACTCCCAACAGGGTAATCCGCGAGGGTGAATCACAATACACCATCTATGCTGTACCTTCTTTGGGCATTGACCCCAGCAACGGTCTTGAGGTTTATCTCAAGCAAAATGGTGAGCCTACCTATACCTGGAATGCCGCTGACAGAGTCCCTTGTGGTGTGAGTCTGCCGAAATACAAAGGAAATATCAGTAGCATGTTACGCTGGTGCGATTTCACTGCCAATGTCTCATTAGGCTATCGAACAGGCGGACAGTTGTATAATCAGACACTGGCTACACGCATTGAGAACGCCGACAAGCAATACAACGTAGATGAACGTGTATTTACCGACAGATGGCAGGAGGTGGGAGACCGCACTTTCTTTAAAGGTCTGACCAACGAGACTGCCACCTATGCCACGACCCGTTTCGTTCAAAACGAGCGCACCCTCACCTGCCAGAATATTCATCTGAGCTACGAGTTGCGCAACAAGCCATGGCTTACTCGGTGCTTGGGCATGCAATCGGCTACTTTCTCTGCCGACCTGAGTGATCTGTTCTATATCTCTACTGTCAAGCAAGAACGAGGACTCGACTACCCCTATTCGCGCAGGTTCTCATTCACCCTGTCCATGAATTTCTAATAATAATGTTACAACATTAAAAAGATATAACAATGAATCAACATACAATATATAAGGTAAAAGCGGCTGTGCTTTTCACAAGTATTATACTCGTTGTCTTCAGCCCTTTGCTCCTTTCTTCTTGTGAAGACTGGCTTGATGTGTCACCTTCCGAGCAGAAAAAGAAAAGTGAGATGTTTTCTAAAGCAGAAGGCTTCCGAAACGTGCTCACAGGAGCTTATATCAGAATGAAATCAAACAGTCTTTACGGACAGGAGATGGTATGCGGAAGCATAGAGAACCTGGCGCAACATTGGAATTATTCCTCTAACACGATCGGCAGTTATCTGAATACTTATAACTATCGGGCTACGGTCGTGGAGGATGCCATGGCTGCTGTATATAACAACCTGTTCAAAGTTGTTGCCGATGTAAACGGACTGCTTGGCGATATCGACAACGGCACTCTTGGCGAGAATGACTACAACCTGATCAAGGGAGAGGCGCTGGCCTTGCGAGCCTTCTGCCATTTCGATGTGCTGCGTCTGTTTGGTCCTATGCCCACCAACCCCGGTAGTGACCGTATCTTGCCTTACGTGAAAGAGGTGATCAACAGACCCAATCAGTTTCTCAACTACGAGCAGTTCACCCGTGAACTCTTCAACGATATCGATGAAGCAGAAGCTTGCCTGAAAAAGGTTGACCCTATCTTAAATAACTCGATAGCCACGTTGAACACGCCGTCGCAACTTACTGATAATTTCTACGGCTACCGCCAAATGCGCATGAACTATTATGCCGTGTGCGCATTAAAAGCCAGAGTGGCATTATGGACAGGCAACAAAAGCCAAGCTTTGGAATATGCACGAATCGTGATAAACGCCACATCGCCTGATGGAGCTAAAATGTTCCGACTGGGTACGCTCAACGACTGTGCCAGTGGTGATAAAGTGCTTTCCAGCGAGCATATCTTCAACTTGAAAGTAGCTGACATATCATCAACCCTCGGTGCTGGAACGACCTATCAGAAAACACAGTCACAACTGCGCTCACAACTTTATGAATCAGGAACCACCGACATTCGCTTTGTAAATATGTGGAATTATGTGTACGACAGTTATTGGTGGACTTATTACAACTATTTTGTAAAATATGTCCAAAGCGACAATATGCCTAGTTTGGCGAAGAATGTGATCCCTCTGATCCGTCTCTATGAGATGTATCTTATCGCCATGGAATGTTCATCGGTCAGTGAAGCCAACAGCCTATATACCGAAATGACTGTTGCCCGCAATGCCCCAGCCCTCACCATCACTACCCAGGAACAACTCAACGAACTGCTCATCAAAGAATATAACCGAGAGTTCTATGGTGAAGGACAAGCCTTCTATGCTTACAAACGAATGGCTGCCGAGAAGATTTATTTCACGAATGAACAGGGTTCGAAAGATACCTATGTGGTTCCCCTGCCCGTTCAAGAGTCTGTTTATGCTAACGAATAAAAAAAGATATTATGAAGAAGATCATATATTTATTGCTCCCCTTATGTCTGGGGTTGACAGGTTGCCACGAGGAAGATGGACTGTTGTTCAACGACAAGGCTCGTGTACAGTTACTGCCAGATGCCAGCGGTACATTGGACAACTATTCCTATTCATTTATATGGAGTCCGGCAAGTACCACGCGCGACATCGTATATCTGCCCATCAGAGTCATGGGAGGTCCTGCCGACACCGACAGGCACGTCATGATTGAACAGGTGAGCGAATATGACATTACCTACAACAAAGACCATTGGGGATATGTTACCGATTCTGTGGTTACCGAACGCACCGATAAAGCGGTTGCAGGTAAGCATTATGTACCTTTCGATAGTCAAGAATATGCTCAACTGTTTACGATCCCAGCCGGAGAGGTGCGTGCTCAGATTGGTGTCATTTTGTTGCGCGACGTATCATTGACCAAAGAGAAGGTGAGACTGCGCATCCGTCTGAAACCTACTGAGGATTTTGATCTGGGCGAGAGCAAGTATCTTGAGAGGACCATCACGATATCTGACATGCTTGAACAACCATCCAATTGGGCACAACGCTACATGAACAGCTATTTTGGCAATTACAGCAAAGCCAAACATCAGCTGATGATGCAAGTTGTCAACGGGAAAGTGGATGAAGAGTGGGTGGACGAGGCATACAACTCAGTATCGTTCCGCTATTACTGGCGCATGAAATTCATTGAGGCTCTGCAAGCATTCAACAATGACCCTGCCAATATCGCAGCAGGACTTGCTCCTATGCGTGAGAATGCAGACGACCCGAATAGTGCTCTTGTCACCTTCCCCACAAGTATGTAAATCATATTCCAACAATCGAACAATCATAAAAACATGATGATTATGAATACAAAAATATATGCCATGTTGGGCCTTACGCTGTTTGTCTTTGCATCTTGCTTTAACGATGACAGCAATTACGACTACGCTGATCCTTTGGATATTCAGGTAGAGGGCATTCAGAATCAATATACTGTTTCAACAGGTGATATCATTCAGTTACGACCTGTTGTTACACCAGCTAACCGTGACTATGAGTATTTCTGGACCATTACCCCAGCCAGTGCCCAGACAGCGGCAGCTGTTGACACTGTTTCAAGGGAGATGAATTGGGACTACACTGTTGACCGTAGCATTGGCTCTTACAAACTGCGTTTCTGTGCAAAAGATAAACAGACGGGTATTTTTGCCTATAAAGAGTATAACCTGAATGTAACCACCGATATGGCTACAGGTTGGTGGATTCTGAAAGGGGATGCCGACGGCACCGATATCGATTTTATTTCCAGCAGCAAAGAGAAGAGGGACCTTATCTATAGTGTGAATGGTCGCAAGCTGCAGGGCGATCCGCTCAATCTGCATTTCACTTTATATTATTGGGTCTTCGACGAGAGTTCTTTGAAAGATGTACAGACCAATGCCGTTTTTGCCGCCAGCAGCAGTGATGTAGTAGCGCTTGAGTACTTTACAGGCAAGATCGTGGCAGACTATGAGAGTCTGTTTGTCGATTTACCGGCTAACCGCAATGTGCAGGCGCTGTTTTCGGGTCCGTCCGACGTGCATGTGTGTGTAGATAATACGGTTTATACGATGTACAACTCTCGTTACAACATTTACAAGCAGTTTATCATCAAGTCTCTCGGCGACTATCAACTGTCACCCTACCGGCATTGCTCGCATGCCACTCTCCCGCTGCTTTTCGATGAAAAGACATCGTCATTCTGTACAGTAAGCCGTAACTCACCCAATCTCGATTTCTTCAACGATGGTTCACCTTCGTCAAAGAATCTCGGCATGGACATGATTTATATGGGCGGAAAATCCACTACAGCCAGCAGTCAGGGTGATGTGGCCTTAGCTGTGATGAAGAAAAAGAATACAAATGACTATCAACTATTCACGCTGAACGGCTTTGCCTCCAGCGTCTCGAGCAATCCTGTTCAACAGACCACAACACTGAACAGCAACCTGGAGATGCTGAAGGCAGATGTCCGTGCGCTCAACCAGAATAATAACATTATTTATTACTTTAAGAACAGTAAGCTATATGCATGTAATCTGGACAACCAGACAGAGAGCGAGCAGGATATCATGTTATCCGCTGGCGAGGAGGTTACTTATATGGAGTTCCTGAAATATTCCCCCTATGGACTGAATGACTCGTGGTTCGACTATCTGGCCATCGCAACGGTGAAGGACGGCAATTACAAAGTCTATCTGCATCCCGTATCTGCAGCCATCGTGTTGCCGGCAGAGAAAACCTTCGAGGGGAAGGGTCGCGTGAAAAGAGTTTGTTACATGGAGCAGTCACGTAATGGTATCTACACCACTACTCTTTTCTAGAATCATAACGCAAGGAGCATGATGAAAAGAAAAACAGTCATACTGGTTATCAGTTGTCTTGCAATCGTCCTGATGCCTTGTCTGGCACAAGCCAAGGTCGTTATTACCGGAACAACGGGCGAATATGTCAGCAAGGAGATGAGTCTCTTTGAATGTCGTGA
>JAEEZP010000178.1 GCA_016291915.1 Prevotella sp.
GTTGACGATTTCAAAATGACATCGTCAAGGAAGAAACGTGAATTCTTTGTACCTCCACTGGCAAAGGTTATCGTCATGGCTGTGCTTGTGGCTTTGATATTCAACGTATAACTCTTGAAAGAACCTTTCTCAAGAGTTACGGTCGTTTCTTCATTACCACCCTCGAAGGTAGCACCTGACAGGGAAAGATTTAAAGTGGTATTTTCACCACTGCTATTCCATGCACCTGCACGGAAAGTGAGGATATATGTATTGTCAGAAGTAACTGTGATGGATGGTGTAGTAGCACTACCTGCTTTGTTACCAGTTCCGAAGCGAGCACATTGGTTAGCTGCCCATCCATTGGTAACAGACCAAGTATTGTCAGAATTAAGATTAACTTGTTCTTCGATACGACTCCATATGTTATCATTTCCACCTTTACCATCACAATCTTTAAATGTCTCGCTGAATATTGCTCCAGTTACATCACCGCCAGGGGTATCACCACCGGGTGTGTCTCCTCCTGGTGTATCACCACCGGGATTATCACCACCACTAGGAATATTTCCGCTTCCATCCCCTTCAATGAGCGCATAGACACTCTTGTAATTGTTCAGATCGGGTATAGAGTCTCTGAACTGTCCCCAGATAAACTGTTCCAGTCCCTCAAAGTCAACAAAGGGATTACGATTACCCTGTTCCTCTTCAACACCATTGTTGCGTTTCTTCTCCACCTCACTCACCGGATCGTTCTTCGCCCAGCGAAGCAACAACTTCAAAGCCCATGTAGATAATCCGGGATAACTTTTCTTATCCAGCATTGGAGAATCCCAACCAGCAATCTGATCCTCGTAGGAAGTGACCATATAGAAATAGATTCGGGCAAAATCTCCTTTCCACTCATCTGCAGGTTCGAAGACCGTACCGTTGTAACCCTCGCTGGTACATGAACCTAATTTACTGTATCCATTTGCCGATTTATAACTACCACCATTTGTCTCCCCAAAAGGATTATCTCCACGTTTTTCATTCACAAAACCATCAGTAGCTACTAAATGCATGATATCCGTATACATGGGGAATACGTCTCCACCGAACCAACCTTTAGGAAAAGAATGTTCACGGTTATATGCCACTCCCTCACTGGTATGACTTCCTGTGTCTTGATCAATACCTGGCGAATATCTGGTAATATTAGAATAGCGGTCAAGAATTATACCGTCGCTGCGTAAATCCAAAGTATTTATTGCCGCCCAGACTTGATTATAACTCTGCTGACGATACGTTCCTGCTTCAATAAGTTGAGACTGTATCTTAGCCAATGCCGACTTCAAGGCAGCTCCCGTCTTGCCGTTAGCGTCATTATAATAACCATTGAAAACCTGTGCACCGGCATACTGAACAAACGCACACTGTAATATAATAATGTATAATAAAATCTTTTTCATATCCGACACCGATTATGTTATGATAATATCATCCTTGCAAAAATAATATTTTTCAATGAGTTTTCCACTAAAAGATAATGTTTTTTTTATATAGTAACGATTTTTCCTTCACATAACCATTTGGAAACAATAATTTTTAATCTTTATTATTTGGAAAAAAACATTTAATTTACTATTTTTGCATCGATATAATAATACACTAAAAAACAAGATATGAAAACGATCATTTTAGCAGCCGGATATGCTACCCGTCTTTATCCTCTTACTGAAAACACTCCCAAGCAACTGCTCAATGTGGGGGGAAGAACCATCATGGGACGTATGCTCGATGACCTCGATGCCATCTCTGATGTACACGAGAATGTAATCGTTACAAACCATAAGTTTGTCAACCATTTCAAAGAGTGGATGGACAATGCCACCTACTGCAACGCTATACATCTGCTTGACGATGGCAGTGAGAATGAGAACGATCGAATGGGAGCCGTAGGAGATCTCGTAGCTGCTATCGAGGCATTAGACATTGATGATGATATCCTAGTGGTTTATGCCGACAGCCTGTTGGATTTCTCTTTCGACACTTTCGTTGATTTCTTCAAAGAGAAGAGTGCTTCATGCATTATGTATCACTCCATGGACGACGAAGAGGAACTCAAGAAATACGCTGTAGTAGAGGTGAACAAGAAAGGACGTGTGAAGAGAATCGAGGAAAAACCTCAGAAGCCACGCACCAATCTGGCTGTTCCACCATTCTATATCTATCGGAAAGAAGATCTCCCACTCATCCGTGAGGCAATCAACAACGGTTGTAATGTTGACTCACCGGGTAATCTGGTGGAATACCTCTACGACAAAACACCTATTTATGCCATGGAGATGCCCGGCCGCCGCTTCGCTATCAGTGATATCGAGGAATATGAACAACTGAAAAAGACATTCCCAGGATAAGAATCATAATAAAGGGTACCCACACCGGACACCCTTTATTTTTGTCTATGACCATCTACTTGTCTACTCGTCAACTCGTCAACTAAAAAAACTTTAGAGGTTTTTGCCTGTAAGCGCAAGGTCTTCAGCTTGTAGCCGCGTTCGGGAAAAAGGTATTTTTTGTACCATCCAGTATGAGCTAATGTACCGATGACAGCACTTATCTCACCCAGAAACACGATTACTTTACCTTATACTGTTCAATCTCACGGATACCGTTGAGGAAGTCACGCGCTATCATTCGTTTCTTTCCGCTCAGTTGGAGTTCAACCAATTCCAACCAGGAATTAAGCGTCTTTACATAGAGGTGTCCACCTTTTGAAAGGAGACTACCGACCGCTGCATCTGAAAGTTGTACATCACCCACTTTAGCGGTCCGAAAGATTTTAAGAACCGTTCCCTTTCCGTCAGGTCCTATCAATGTGGTCCACGCACCGGGATAGGGACTGAGTCCACGCACAAAATCATACACTTTTTTTGCCGTTTGCTGCCATGATATCTCACAAGTCTCACGGAAGATTTTGGGAGCCGGCCGTAAAACAGTTCCTTCGGGTAACAACATATCTTCCTGAGCAATAGTAGGCACCTTACCGTCTGTAGTCAACAACTCATCGATCGTCTCTATCGCAAGGTCTGCACCCAGATACATCAGTCCGTCGTAAACCGTCTCTACATTGGCATCATCCGTGATCTCAAATGATTTCTGTTTGATGATCCTGCCCGTATCTATATCCTTATCCAAAAAGAAAGTGGTGACACCTGTCTCTGTCTCTCCATTAATCACGGCCCAGTTGATAGGTGCTGCCCCCCGGTATTGCGGAAGAAGGGCCGCATGTACATTGAAAGTTCCCCATCGTGGCATCGCCCATACTATCTCCGGTAACATACGGAAAGCGACAACAACCTGAAGGTCAGCCTTATATGAATGTAACTGCTCGATAAAAGCAGGATCTTTCATCTTCTCAGGTTGTAACACAGGAATATTCTTACTTACTGCATATTTCTTAACTGCAGAAGGTTGGAGGGTATCCTGATGGCGCCCTACCGGTTTGTCAGGCTGTGTAACAACAGCCACTACTGAATAACCGTTTTCCACCATTCGCTGCAGGGTCTCTACAGCAAACTCTGGTGTACCCATGAATATGATTCTGAGATCTTCTTTTTTCATTCGTCTCTTTTGATTGGTTTACGATAGCTTTTTGAATACGGTTCTCACCAAGATAAAGTTCACCGGCACGGCAATACAATATACCGGTAAGGGCGCAAGTGTCTTGCTGAGTCCCAACCACAGGAAGATATTAAGCAATACTATCTGGAAAAAGTAATTGAACAAGTGTGCGCCGGCAAAACCGATTCCGTTACGACGGGTGGTTTTCTCACGGAAGGTAAACATTGCCGAGAGAAAATAGTTGGCTATAAAACTGAGAAAATAGCCGATGGTATACGCCACATTTACGTTGATCCAATGCTGCAACACCCAGTAGATAACATAGTGGAGCACCGTGGCTATCACGCCCACAATACCGAAACGGACAATCTCAAACAGCGTCTTCTTCGTTATTACCATATTTTATTCAGATGAGAAATCGGCAATGAGCTGCCGGTATTGTTTATACAAATGTGTTCGCGACACATACCCTGCCAAGTGATTATCCTCATCGAGAACCGGCAACTGGGCAGCGTCAGTATCATCAAAATGCTTCATCACCTCATCCATCGGGTCGTGTAACCCTAAGACGGCTGGTGGTTGTGTCATCAACTGTGACACTTTGAAATGATTATACAACTCTGTACGGAAGATGACATGACGGATTTTTGCCATGTTAATCTCACCGAGCAGATTGCCGGCAGCATCCACCACCGGCAGGATATTCGACTTACTTCTGCTCATGGCATGGATCAAAGAACCCAACGGCATATCAGGATCCACCGACAGGAAATGCCTGTCGATAACACTCTCCAGTTTCATCAGTGCTAAAGTAGAGTTGTCAGTATGATGGGTAAGTAGTTTTCCTTCTCGAGCCAGACGCATACCATAGATACTGTGGGGCTCGAAGATAATAATGGTGAGATACGCACAGATACTTACTATCATCAGCGGAATAAGAAGCTGATAACCGTCGGTAAGTTCTGCAATCAGGAAGATGCCCGTCAAAGGGGCATGCATCACACCAGCCATCACTGCCGACATTCCGAGCATGGCAAAATTCTTCTCAGGTATATAGACTCCTATCTGCTCAATATTCCAGATACGGGCAAAAAGGAAACCACTATAAGCACCGATAAACAATGAGGGTGCAAAAGTACCGCCACATCCTCCTGCCCCATTGGTGGCTGAAGTGGCAAACACCTTTGTCAACAACACTAACGAGATATACAGCAATAAGAATTTCTCGTTACCATAGAAAAGGGAGTTGTTCAGAATAGCATTCCATTCTTCCTCAGTGCTTCCATTGAGCAAGATATTGATACTACCGTATCCCTCGCCATATAAGGATGGGAAGAGGAAAATCAGCGTACTGAGGATCACGCCACCCAAGAGCAGTTTCAGGTATGCATGATTGCGCAACCGTGAGAAGATGCCCTCACAGAAGCTCATCATACGGATGAAATACAGACTGATGAGTCCTCCGAACACACCCAACAGGATATATGCCGGCACTCTGTGGATCGTCCATGTGCTGTCTAATTTGAAATCAAAGAGGAAATTACCACCTGTGAAGATATAGCTGAAACACACTGCGGTGACACTGGCAATAAGAATAGGTAAGAGAGAGGCCATCGTCAGATCGATCATCAGCACCTCAAGGGTGAAGACGAGTCCTGCTATGGGTGCATTGAAGATAGCTGCTATGGCAGCCGAAGCACCACATCCCACCAACAGCATCAGCGTATGACTGTCTAAATGAAACTTCTTTCCTAAGTTACTGCCGATAGCCGAACCGGTAAGTACGATAGGAGCCTCAGCTCCCACTGATCCACCAAATCCGATGGTGATAGCAGAAGCGATCACACTACTCCAGCAATGATGGCTCGCCAAGCGACTTTTCTTTGTAGAAATGGCATACAAGATTCGTGTGATACCATGGGAGATATCATCCCTCACGATATATTTGACAAACAGGGATGTGATATAAATACCGATAACAGGATAGATAAGATACAACCAGTTGAAGGTGGTATAGTCGAACCCGGCGGTCAACAGCAGTTGTATCTCTCTGATCAGCCAATGCAGTACATAGGCAGCAACGGCAGAGAGGAGTCCTATGAAGAAGCTCAATATCAGGATAAACTGCTTGTTGCTGAGGTGTATGTCACGCCAGCGTATGAATCGTTGTAACCAAGAAGTTGCCTGAATTGTCTCTTCCTTCATCATTATTTACGTATTATCTCTACCACACCGTCCTTTGACAACTTAATGATACTGGAGGGTTTATGCGGGTATTTCTCTTGTCTGCGACTGAAACAGACATAGTCAACAGCTTCCAGCAATGCCGGTGAGATATCCCGGTAATTCTGTGCCGGGGGCTCACCGCTGATATTTGCACTGGTACTTACCAAAGGCTTCTGAAAACGATAGCACAGTTCTTTGGA
>JAEEZP010000179.1 GCA_016291915.1 Prevotella sp.
TCGCCCCACACCCATGCCTTCGAACCTAAGTAAAGGTCGATATGGTCAATATCGTTGATGTCCAGGTCATCATATGTTAAGTTAGGGATATACATGCCGTTGACATAGAGTTTGACGAGCGATGATCTCTGCATTGGGTTTGGTCCTGTCCAACGTCGACCGAGGAATCGATCTAACATTGAACCATATAGGTCGTCAGCTGTGATGCGTCCACTGCCCGGATCTGTCCAGAGAATGTTGGTGTCAAGCAGCAGCATGTTCACATTGGGATACTGGCCGTTAGCTATTCTTTCGTGATCCCATGAGAGTGTTGTATTCTCATAGTCGGCAACCCTACTTCGGCCTTTCACTACGACTTCATCGAGCAAGTAACTTTCGTTGGCATAGCGGGCGAGCAGTTCATCGTCAATATCCATCCACGGCTGTACACATATCCTCTGGTAGCTACCTCCTAACTGCGGTGTACTGGGCATCAGTTGGCGGTCTGTCTCCACGTAACACCGCTTTTTCTTCTGTCGAAGTGCATAGATGAAAGCCTCAGCATCTTCAGGAAAGTTCAATCCTCTAAACTCGAAATGACCTGTCGAGTCGGTTTTTGCCGTGTCTATATGGTTCTGTTTGGTGATGGCCAACACTACCTCGGCACCTTCGACGGGCTTGTTGGCAAACACCTGGCGGACACGTCCTGTTATACTCTGTTCACATTCTTTCTCTATGTCAGGAATGGCATAGCGGCCCAGGAGCACTTGTCCGATGTCATAGCGCCGCCAACCGTTGACCATCATCAGTAGGTCGAGCTGTTCGCGCTGATAGGTAGGCAGAAAATAGTCATCCATTGATCCAGAGAGTCCCTGCAGGTCACTGGCTAAAAGCAGCTGACTCCACAGTGATGGCGAATGGCGCCCTTGAGTAACAGCATCATCGGTAACAGTCAGCGAGAGGAAAGCCATCTCCTGATCATGTAGATCGGTCAACTGGAGGTTTAGCGGTATGCTGTCACGCGGTCCGTAGCTCAGTTTTTCAGTACTGATGTGGAGGGATGTCTGCTGTGAGACATTGTTGGAGAAGACAAGACGTTCGCTTACCACATGGCACTCGTTGTCCACCAGCATCAGACTGTTGACACCTGCGGGTAACGATTTCATCGGCAGGTGATAATTCTTGCCTGCCTCAACGGTAAGCATACGGACCAGTCGTCCCCGACAGAGAACGAGGAGAGTTAAAGGAGGAGCGAGTGTATGAGGGGACGTAAGAATGTTTACCAGCACTTTATCTTGCTTGACGCGACAGTGTAAGCAGGCCACATCGTTACGGGGTGATGGAAGGGGGAATCGATAGGTTTTCCCAGAGCGGTCGCGGAACATGCCCTCATAATGCTCGCCGACTTCGACCTTCAAGGGAAAGAGACCGCGACCTTGGTGACTGGTATTGAAACGGCTCACCGTCCTACCTTGGCTGTCTATCACATCACCACTAATGTCAAGGGTGTCGCCTGTGGTTGTTATAGCCTCAAAGGCCACTGTCGACGTAGCGCCCTCAACCAGATAGCCCCCTTCTGGGAAGAAACGCATAAGGGGGTTGAAAGTCTGCTTCGTCTTAGCCGATTTCTTCGGTTCGGCAGGCTGTTGGTCACCCACCTGGATAGGCACTAAGCAGTCGTATCCCTTTACCTGGGCGCTGTAAAGCGTATAAGCCCACAGATAATAGATGCCCGGACGTAGGTCAACGGGAAGAACAATATAACCAGTATAGAGATTGTTGGATGCGATGAGACGTTTGCGATCCAGTGAACGTTTCCTCTGTCCTCCCAGCAGTTCGACATACACAAACTGGTTGTCTATCTGTGGAACAAGTGATGCAGCATCTGCCACGTAGGCTTTCACCCTAACGGTGTCACCTGCCAACAGCACCGTACGGTCGACGTGCAGGGCTACTTTCTCCTGCGGGAACCTGCGCAACTGTTCCTTCAGACGCACGTCCACACTGTCTATCTGTGCACACATTGGCAGAGCAGATATCAATAGCAGGACTATCGTACAAGGAAAAGGATCAATTGGCGATTCTGAAATGATCCGTTTTATCATCCGCAACAGTTTCATGATCTCCTCCTTTGTTTGTTGATATAATGTTGTTGGCTTGACTTTTAGATTTTACTTAGTAATTGCACATGCCACTGGCAAATATAGAGAATATTTCACATTTCTCAAAGAGAACCACGATTATTTTTTCATATATTTGCTTGAATAAGATAATTTCAGTGAATATCGCCCAAGCGGATCATTTGAGAACTGTCCCACAAGAAATTGGGGAATCCTATTGGATTCCCCATATATTCAAGGCGAATGAGCTTTCTACCCTTTTCTCCTCATTGTCAGGCAGGTTACAGAAGAAGTCGATGCCCGTCTTCTGCTCCAGCTCATCGATCGACATGGCATAGTCGGAAAGAGGGTTACTGCCATGGTCGTTGTTGTCGTGCTTGATATAGAAACCGATGGCGGCATAGCCGGCTTTGTTTTTCGACATCACTGCCACGAAGAAATACTTCGGTACGATCAGTTCATTCTTCACACGCATCAGGATATTCTCCTCACTGTCGATGGTGCCACCCTTGCAGACATACAACGTGTCGGTATTCGAGCGGCGTGTCCAGGTACGCACCATATCCTCCAGTCTCAACCACGGACTGTCGTAGTTTTTTCCGGAATTGAACCCTCCGTATTGCGGATGGATATTACTGTAGTAAAACGTCTGCTTGTTGGCAGATTGTGAATACTGCCTGTCGGCAGAGGGAATGATATGTCCTCTCTGGAATCCCGAACCGGAATAATAGTAATTAGAGTTGTCTAAACGATAAGAGGATGGAATGTCGGGATCTTCGATAAACTCCGGATAACGCCCCGCATTGCCGACATATCCTTTATTCATCTGATAACAGCTCCACCGCTGTGCCTTCTTGTCTTTGTCCCATTCGATGGAGTAGTTCACACCGTCGGGATCGGGAGCGTTGTTCACCTTGTGGATCACTACAAAACTGTTGCCGCCTTTTACCTTCGGAAATTCCAATCTACTGATTTCCGGCTGAGAGGCAGATACATTACGATTGCTGTTGGCTTGGGCTGATGAAGAGCCGCCACCACCATTGTCATCATCGTCACCACCGCAGGCTGTGAGCGTCAGTGAGATGCAAAGCAGTGAAAGATAAATCGGATACTTCATAGGGTTTAACATTAAAAAAGGTGCATCAGCGGGCATATGCAACTACTCGCGGACACACCTTATGAATATGTATTATATATAAGGTATATAATTATTTCTTAGCAGTACTCTTAGCGTAACGGCTCATGAAGCGGTCAACACGACCTGCGGTGTCCACAAGCGTACTCTTACCGGTATAGAACGGGTGAGAGGTGTTAGAGATTTCTACTTTTACCACTGGGTAAGTTTCGCCTTCAAATTCTACTGTCTCATTCGTCTTGCATGTAGAACGTGTAAGGAACATATCGCCGTTGGACATATCACGGAATACGACGGGGCGATAGTTTTCTGGATGAATACCTTTTTTCATTTCTTTATTTTCTAATTAATTAATATTTCGGGCTGCAAAGGTAAGAATAATTTTGCAGCCCGCCAAATATTTTCTTAATTATTTTATTTATTGAGCATAAGTTATCTCCATCTTCTGGATGCGCATCTGTGTTCCGCCGGAGACCTTACCCCATGTATTTGTGATCTTCATGGATTTGTCACTGCTCGTCGCGGAAGAGTCGGCATTGCCGACATAATCAGTGCCGCTATAACTATGACATGTCAGAACAACCTTGGCGATACCTTTGCTCGCTCCCTGGATAGTCACGGAGTTTCTCGCATACAGACGCACAGCCCCTCCGGAAGTATAGAACGTGGGAGATGTCTCACTGTCTTCCGCGGAAAAGGTGATGGTCGTACCATCGGAGAGTGTCAATGACTTGACCTCCTGCTTGTCGGTAAATCCTTGCTCGTTCAAATCAACAGTAATCTTATTGCTTGAGGCTGTAAGACCGGTATCCGTAAAGGTTAATGTGCCACCATTGGTCTCTTTGGTGACAGAGCTGGTGGTGCTTCCGCCACCGCCACCACTACTGCTACCACTGCTGCTGGTCTTACCATTCAAGGAATACAGGTAGGCTTCTTTCTGTGCCGACTCGGGCGTCTTGCCATTGTAATTGGTCACCTTTCCACAGATGATGACCTCATCACCCACTTTCAGGATGTCACCGGAAGTGTAATCTTTGTTGTCGAAATACAAGGCACGATAGACATAGAACTGATCTTTTTCCGTACCGTCATCAGAGATATAGAAAGTGGCATTGCCATATCCGGCATCATAGTTCTGGGTCACGCCGTTCTTGTCAACAGCGATAGACACCACCTTGCCTTTGAAATACAGGTCACCGCTCTTTTCATTGGAGCCAAGGGCTTTGGCAACGTTAGTGATAGCCACGCAATTGTAAGGATCTGCCAAAGTGCCGGATCCTGTAGCGGTACCCGTTGACTCACCGCCGCCGCCCTCACTGCCGCCGCCGTCGGTCTTGCCGTTCAGCGAGTACAGGTAGGCTTCTTTCTGAGCGGTCTCAGGGGTATTGCCGTTGTAGTTGGTCACCTTTCCGCAGAGTACTACCTCATCGCCTACTTTCAGGATGTCACCGGAAGAATAATCTTTGTTGTTGAAATACAAGGCACGATAGACATAGAACTGACCGTTCTCCGTACCATCGTCAGAGATATAGAAGGTGGCATTGCCGTATCCTGAGTCATAATTCTGAACCACTCCGTTCTTGTCGGTAGCAATGGAAACCACCTTACCCTTGAAATACAATACATCACTCTTGGCGTTGGAGGCAAGGGCAGAGGCAACACCGATGATGGCGGCGACGTTGTACGGATCCGCCTGGGTGCCAGAACCGGTAGGTGTGCCTACGGCACCGCTGCCGCCTGTCTCACCGTTCAGCGAGTAGATGTAACATCCCTGGGTGAACTCGTAGGTGCCGTTGTAGTTGACAATAACACCGCAGATAATCACTTCATCACCATCCTTGATCTCATCCTCCGACTTGAAAGGTTTGTTTCCCAAACTCTTAGAGCGATAGACGGTGAGCTGATTCTTGGAGGTACCGTCATCGGAGATATAGAAAGTGGCGTTACCGAAAGAACCGGTGTCAATCTCCTTGACGGATACGATCTTACCTTTCACGTAAACATTCGTGCTGGGTGCCTCGCCGGATTCTATAAGGGCGTTGGCAGCTGCCACATTATACGGGTCGTCGATAGTACCCAATCCTGCCGGCTCAACGGCAGATCCCTCCTCATCGATCGCTGCCTGGTTAGGGTCATCGTAGGGCATCGGTACATCCGCACAACTTGTGAATGTCATGGCAACCATGAACATCATGAACACGGAATAAATAATCTTTTTCATGTTATCTTATTTTTATACTTTTCTACTATTAATATGTTGTCTCAATATCATCAGCAGTGCGGATGAGAACCTGCCACGTACTGCGGTAGCGGGTGAAGATACCCGTGATGTTCACCGGACCGGTAGGCAACGGGTCGGCAGCGAAGTTGGCATACGTACTGGTGCGTACCACCATATAACTGTCGTTCAGCCCCACCAATCCTCTGTTCACGCTGTTGGCAGCGTCTTTATCCTTGTCAGGAGCAAAGGTCGTCTTGCCGTCACCTTTCTTGAACGTCACATTCTTGATGGTCATCAGCTTACCGCAGTTCTCCTGGATGTAGTTGGCATCGCGGTATTTGCTCTTGTCAAACTCTACCGGTGCGATTACCTCCGAGCCACCTTCCTTGAGGATCTTGAAATGATCGTTCCACAGGATACGGCTCATACGACTCACGTAGCTGGCTCCGTTCTTATTAGAATAAGGTGTGCCGAGTTCAGGCTGCTGGCCGTAGCCGCCGATATATAATCCTTTCAGGTCGATGAGGATCTGCGTACCTATCGGCATATAACTGAACAGTCCGCCTTGGGCGATACATACCAGCAGGGCACCGGTACCGTCGTCGATAACCACCTCGTTATAGATATTTCCACCGATATCGTTGCCGGTGACATATCCCTTGATCTGCACCTCATCGGTAATCTCCTTGTAAGAGTTGGTGGAATTATATACCACAGCGGCATAATCACTCTTCAACTGAGCGATCGAGATCACATTCGTCTCCTTCAACTCTCTGTTGCCATAAGGACTGCTGACAGGGTAGGGATTCTCCCAGTCGGAGTCCATACAACCGGTAAACAGACAACAGGTCAACGCTAACAGAATATATTTTATATCTTTCATACTGTCCATGTTTTAGAATTTATAAGCGAGGTTAACCATTCCGTTAGTGCCGTAAGCATAGTATTTCTTCGGATTGAGAGAGAACTTGTACGCACGGACATTTCCCGATGCGGTGTAGTCGCTACGACTCTGTTCGTAACCGCCCGTACAAAGCTTGGTGTTGTTCAGGATGTTTGTGATACTGATGTTGATCGACAGCGAACCGCTCTTCATACGGATACTCCTGCCGATGCTCGCATCCACCATGATACCGCCCTTGCCCTTACCTTGCGCAAGTGCCGACTCCAGGATGCTGCCGTCGTTATCGTACACATCACCGTTCACCTCCTGTCTGCCCTGCAGCGTACTGCCGTAGCGGTAACTGGGAGAGTAGGAGAGGTAGATACGGTCGTAGTAGTTACAGTTAAGATCGATGAACCAGCCGCTGGCATGGTAGCTCAGTCCGGCACTGGCAGCGGTCAGCGGTGTGCCTGCCTCACGCATGTTCTTATTATATACTGTCTCGGGCTTACCGCCGTTGGCGTCGTTGAAGGTTCCCGAGGTGGATTTCATGTACCACACATGGGCGTTGTTGGTGTTCTTCGCCTCACTGATGGTACCCAGTGCCAAGAAGTCGAGACTGGGGGTGAGCTTGTATTTCAGTCCTACCTCCACACCGTAGTAGGCTTTCTCAATGCCCGACATCGAGACATACGAGAAGGAGTTGATATCGTCGAAGTAGAAATTCTGCCACTCTGTGACATCCGTCAGCTTACTGTAGTAGCCGTTGATGTTCAGGTGGAGGCGGGCACCCTGATACTGATAACCTACTTCCGAGCTGATGACTCCCTCGTTGCCGAGGTTCACCACGAAGTCGTTGTTGATCTCCGGTGATACGAAGGCTGTCGATGGCAGTGGGGCGCGCTGCTCATAACCGGCACCGAGGAGCACCGTATGACCATGGCCCAGGTTCACGGTAGCACCGAACTTTCCGCCGCCGTCGAGGAACTTCGCCGTGCCGCTCTTGCCGTAGGAGTTCTCAGGTGCCATACCGTTGCGCATCTTTCCATCACGCTGCATGGTGACGCCGCCGATCCTTCCGGCCACGTTGAGATGCACCTTACCGAAGTTCAGCACGTAGTTGGTCCATGCCGTGGCTTTGTTCACGAGGATATTGTAATCGTACCCGAACTTATCCCCCTCACCGACAACAGCGTTGGGGTGGTTCATGTCATACTGTACCTGATCCGAGTTGGGAGCATAGGTGCCGATGGCATAAGTGTTGACATTATGGAAGTTGTTGGCTCCCAGCATATCCTCCATCGTCTGGTAGTGCATGCCTTTGTTGGTGGCTGCCTGCAGTCCGATGTTCCACACACTGTTTTTCGTGAGTTGCTTGCGCAGTGCCGTAGAGAAGGCGATGTTCAGGTTGTCGTTGTGCTTCGCCTGGATATAATACATCGCGTCGGCACCCTGCCCGTTGACCAGTCGGTTGGTGTAATACAGCTTGTCCCAGTCGATCTGACGGTTACGCTTGGCTGCCGTCATATATTTATAAGAGGTGTTCCAGTCGGCCAGGTTCTGATCGGTGCGGTTACGGACATCCGTCTCGTCCCACACATCGTAATAGCTCGACGGGAGCAGCTTCCAGTAGTCGGGCTGCGGATTGTCACTGTCGTTGTAGTTCAGCTTCGTACTCTTATAGATGGAATATCTGCCGAGCAGTGAGGTCGTCAACCGTGTGTCGTCGTCGATTTTCCAATCCCATGTGAGCAAGGCTGTGGGGGCAAAGTCATTCACGATACGAGAGTTTCGCTTCTTACCGTCCTGATAACCCCAATACGGGTTGTATTGGTTGTTGTTAGCCAGCCAGTACATCTCATCGGTGGAAGCACCCTGGGAGGCTCGCTCCGTGGGATTGCCCCATGTTACCAGCGACA
>JAEEZP010000180.1 GCA_016291915.1 Prevotella sp.
TAGAAAGGTCGAAACCTAAACGAATACCGTCGTAGTTCTTGCTGAGTTCACTAACCGTACTTAATGTCTGGTTACCGCTCATGCCACCGATCATCTGAAGGGCAGACAACAGCTTCTTCGACTCGAAGGTAAGGCTCATTCCATTGGCAGTGCGGGTAAGATAACCGTTGGCATTGAGCAGCAGTGTCTTCAATGCTACAGAACCCGTGGAAGCATTATACTCATAAGTACCGTTGATGTTCTTACCACCGATCTTTGCTGAGAAAGTCTTGTCAGCATTAAAGGTAAACTGAGTATTGTTCTTACTGATACCCAAGCTGTTGTAAGTGGGCAACATCTTATCCACAACAGTTGCGGACACTACCTGTCCACCGGCTTTAGCCAATGCATTCTCAGAAGTGAAGGCACATCCCGGCTGTGTATAACGCCATGTACCTACGATCGTTTCCTCGGTTAAGGTGTTTGCACCGATAATGCCGAAAAGGATGTTTGTCAGCGTACCGGTATTAGCTGCTGACGACAACACTGTTCCTAACACATTACCTAAGATAGAACCATTATTATTCGCGGTACCTGTAGTACCGGTTGTCATACATCCGCTGAGCATAAACACAGCACTTAATACTAAAACACAAATCTTTTTCATCTTTTCTCGTTATTTAATGATTAAATTCTTCACTCTAAACTCTAAACCCTAAACTCTTCCTCATACAGCTGTTCGAAAACCTTGCGCAACTCTTTAGGATGAGCAATGATCTGGCGGAGGGTTTGGAGATTCTTCTCATTTGGCGACCCCTTGATCCATAACCTTACATATCCATTCTCAGAGTATTTGTTGTGCATGTGTTCCACAAACCGTTTCCACTGTTCTTCCTTGGGCATTTCCGGATAGTGCGCCATACCATATTGCACTGTGCGACGGAACACACTCATAGGTTCTAAGTCACGGTCAGCTTCTGCCACGATCTTTCCGTAAATGCTCCGCGGCATGTGTGAGGTAGATGCCCGATGATCCTCCACAGCTTCCTTCATGATCTTGATCTGTTCTGTCGAGAACCATTTCTTCAATCTGCTATCAGCCTGTAGTATCTTCCCACTGGTGAGATGATGGATGGCCCGTGGACCGCTGAGTCCTAAGTCATGGTATGCAGCCACGACATACACCATATTGATATCTGCCCCGTAGCTACGCGCTATCTGTAATGACCTGCGGATCACCCCTACGACATGCTCCATGTTATGTGCTTTGTCGAAATCGGCATACCTTGGAAGGATGTTCTTTTCAACAAACTCCATCAGGTCCAGACTGACGTTATTATTATCCATTTCTCATCTAAAAATATTTGCAAATATACAATGAAAATATTACTTTTGCAAGTAATTAAAAAAAAATTACAGTGAACGAACAGAATATTGTAAGAAATTCTTTCAAGGCTTGGCTCTTGGCTGCAAGGCCGAAAACCCTCTCCGGTGCAGCTGTCCCGGTGATGATCGGCACGGCTTTCGCACTGCATGACAGTTGGGAGTATGAAGGACTGACCTTCAAACCTACTGCGGCAATCCTGTGTTTCCTGTTTGCCTTCGTCATGCAGATAGATGCCAACTTTGTCAATGACTATTTCGATTATCTCCATGGTAACGATAATCAGGAGCGTCTGGGACCCAAACGTGCTTGTGCCATGGGGTGGGTGACGATCAGTGCCATGTGTAAGGCTATTATCATCACAACGTTACTGGCATGTCTCATTGGTTTACCGCTGATTTTCTTCGGCGGTTGGCAGATGATTCTTGTCGGTATCGTCTGTGTGCTATTCTGTTTTCTCTATACCACCCATCTGTCGTATTTAGGCTTGGGTGATGTGTTAGTGCTCCTCTTTTTCGGTATCGTCCCCGTCTGTTTCACCTATTTCGTACAACACCGGATGATTTCCGGAGAAGTATTGTGGGCATCCATCGCTTGTGGCATTGTCATCGATGCTTTGCTGATGGTGAACAACTACCGTGATATACGTAATGATCAGCATTGTGGAAAAGGTACTTTGGCAGTACGCCTGGGAGCCCGTAACAGTCGTATTCTCTATCTGGCCATCGGTTTTGTTGCTTTCCTTATGGGTATTCTCTATCTGTTCACCGGCAAACCCTTAGCATTCCTGCTACCGATCCTATACCTCTTCCTACATATCTCAGCCTATCGTAAGATGGTGATGATCAATGAAGGTAGAGCATTGAATGCCGTTTTGGGCACAACAGCCCGTAACATCTTTATCTATGGTGTGTTATTAACCCTCGGTATCTTGCTATGATCAAACGATTATTCCTATTCCTTTTTCTGTTTTCCTTCATCAGTGTGATGATGGCTCAAGACAACAATGAGCGCGACCATGTGGTGGTTACTCTCCATGATGGTACGGAGGTGGAGGGTTTCGTCACTCGTTATTGGACAGAGAACGGATTGCTCGGCAGTGTGAACCGTGATTTTAAGATGCGTCCTCTCAATACGTCAGAAGAACGTCACTACAATGCCGAACAAGTTGAGAAGATTCGTTTCGTACATGCCATCTATGGGGACAATAAAGAGAATGTCATCTCTGCATTGGTGGCTCATCCCACCACTTTCAGACCTCACAGGCAGGTGAGGCAGTTTGTACATATAGAAGATGCCACTAGCCGTGGGACGATCTATTGGTGGAATGGCATAGACAGTCAGCGGATGCAGTTGGGCACTGCCACCCTCACTACCATATATGGGGTGCGGTTGGCTGATGACGAGGTAATAATTCCCTTTATGACGGGTTCTGTTGTAACCCTTAATGTCTTTCGTAACGTATACAAGAAGAAAGACAAGAAGTTGGTTGACTATCTCGACCAACGAATCCTTAGTGGTGGTAAACGGTTGTGGGACACCATGTCACAACACCCGGGGATGTTACTGCAATTTATCGACGATTATTATTCTAACAACAAATAAAACAAACATTTATGAGATCACGTACAGCAGTCTGGTTTGAAACCAAGATTGAATTTGAGAAAACCATGGACGATGGTAATCCTAAGAAAGTAAAAGAACAGTATACCGTGGATGCGCTGAGTTTCACCGAGGCAGAAAACCGTATTACCGAAGAGATGTCGTCTTTTATCAGTGGCGAGTTCAACGTTACGGATATTAAGAAAGCCACCTACAAAGAGATATTCTTCTCAGACGTAGCCTCTGCCGACCGTTGGTACAAGGCGAAGGTACAGTTTATCACCATCGATGAGAAGTCGGAGAAAGAGAAACGCTCGAATGTGTATTACCTCGTGCAGGCAGGTACCTTGATGGAGGCTGTTAAGAATATTGATGCGGTGATGGGTGGCACGATGATCGATTATGCCATTGCTTCTGTTGCTGAGACCCAGATCATGGATGTCTTCGAATACGGCACCGGTAAGAGCGCGATACCTGAGGAAGTTTAGGGTTTAGGGTTTAGGGTTTAGAGTTTAGAGGTAATAGTATAGAGTTATGTGATCTCCTAATCTCGTAATCTCGTGATTTCGATATCTCGATAACTCATTAACTCAACCACTCATAACTCGTTTACTTGTCAACTAATTCATAAATATATGTATGACGTAAAGAATAATCTCCGTGAAGTCCTTGCTCAGTTGCCCGACCATGTACGGTTGGTGGCAGTGAGTAAGTTTCATCCCGATGAATATATCATGGCAGCCTACGAAGAAGGACAACGAATTTTCGGCGAGAGTCATGAGCAGGAACTCAAACGGAAACAAGAGACATTACCCAAGGATATAGAGTGGCACTTTATCGGTCATCTGCAAACGAATAAGGTGAAGTATATCGCACCTTATATCTCGATGATTGAGGCTGTTGACTCCCTTAAGTTGTTGCGTGAGATCGACAAGCAAGCTGCCAAGTACGACCGTGTTATTGATGTGCTGCTCGAATTGCATATCGCAGAAGAGGAGACAAAGTATGGACTGACATTGGAGGCTTGTCGCGAACTCCTTGCCGGTGGTGAGTGGAGATCCTTAGAACACGTACGTATCTGCGGACTGATGATGATGGCATCCTTCGTGGATGATACTGAACAGATACGTACTGAGATGATGATGGCTTCGGATTTCTTCGATGAGGTGAAACAGCAGTATTTCGCTGATGATCCTGCATTCAAAGAGCGTAGCTGGGGTATGAGTCATGATTTCCCCATTGCTGTTGAGTGTCATTCCACAATGGTACGTATCGGCACTACGATCTTCGGACCGAGGGTGTACTAGCGTTTTCTATAGAATTCCAATAAAGTAATGACAATCATGAAAAGACCGATAATACGGATTTACTTTCTTGCACTTTTGTGCTGCCTCTACACGCAGCGGACTTTGGCTCAGGAGACTTTTGAAATTGACTTTCAGACAGATATCGTCAGTCAGAATATATACCGTGGACAGGTGGACGGCAGTGCATCCATCCAACCAGCCCTTTCTGCGGCGTGGAAAGGACTCAAACTGGAATTCCTCGGCAGTGTGGGATTTGTCGATACTAAAGATCCACGACAATTGGATATGGTAGTTTCCTATACCACAGGGAAATTCACCGTGGGCATGATCAACTACTGGGATGACCTTCCTAAAGAACCGTATTTCTATTTCGGTGATAACTCTGGTCATCAGTTCGAGGGATATCTTACGTATGATTTCGGCTTACTTTCAGCATCGTGGGCAACGATTTTTGCAGGTAGCGATGCCCGTAACAGTGACAACAAGCGTGTCTATTCTTCTTATTTTGAACTGACAGCTCCTTTCACGATAAAAGGGATTGACGGTGATGTGCAGGTGGGTGTCGTGCCTTGGGCTACTGAGTATTACGACACTAACGGTTTTGCCGTTACGAACATTGCCCTAAATCTCAGTAAGGATGTGCGTATCACCGATTCTTTCTCACTGCCGCTTTTTGCATCGCTGATTGCCAATCCATCAGCACGTGACCTTTTCTTCGTGGCAGGTATGTCGTTTAAAATCTTCTGATAAATGATGTTGCCAAACGATACATTCCTGCAATATGATCTCGGGCCGAAAGTTACTGCTTTCAGTACGCGGCGCTATGGAGGCGTGAGCAAAGGCAATTATGCTACCTTTAATGTCAACGACTATTGTGGGGATCATCCCGATGATGTGAGGGTAAACCGACAACTCCTCTGTTGTTCGTTGGGAATCACCGTCGACCGTCTTGTTATGCCTCATCAGATACATGGCATACAGGTACGGTTGATAGATGATGCTTTTCTGAAGATGGATGATGCGTCACGTCGGCAGTTCCTTGAGGGTGTAGATGCACTGATTACTTGTGAAACAAATGTCTGCATCGGTGTCTCAACAGCTGACTGCATACCGGTTATCCTCTATGATCCTGTTCATCATGCCTGTGGTGTTGCTCATGCAGGATGGCGAGGAACGGTATCACGGATTATCTGTCATACCCTCTCAGCCATGCAGCAACACTTTGCCACCCAACCACAGGAGATAAGGGCTGTCATCGGTCCTGGTATCTCCTTATCAGCTTTCGAGGTGGGGCAGGAGGTATATGACGCTTTCGCCTCAGAACATTTCCCCATGCAGCGGATTGCTAAGAAATACGACAAGTGGCACATCGATCTGCCATTATGCAACCGACTGCTGTTGACAGATGCCGGAGTGCCCGATGAACATATTCACGATGCGGCTATCTGCACTTACAATAATCCCCCTGATTATTTTTCTGCCCGCCGGTTAGGCATCCATTCCGGTCGCATCCTCACGGCTATATTAATTGATAATTGATAATTTATAATGAATAATCTGATGTATCGTATTAAAAGGTTATTGTTTATTGTTTATTGTTTATCGTTTCTCCTTCCACTGTGTGCACAACCATCAGAAAAGGAGTATATGACCTTTCTATATAAATACTTGTCATTACCTGATAAAGCCGACTATTCATCGGATTTTTACCAACAGCATATCCGGTTGTCCCTTGAGGCACGTAAGGTAATGCCATGGGGAAAAATCATACCCGAAAGAGAATTCAGACACTTTGTATTACCGCCGCGCGTGAATAACGAGAATATGGACAGTGCCCGACAGGTGTTCTTCTGTGAGTTGAAAGACCGTGTGAGGAATAAAAGTATGAAAGATGCCATCCTGGAAGTTAATCACTGGTGTCATGAAAAGGTGACATACCGCCCGAGTGATGCCCGTACGAGTAGTCCACTGGCATCTGTCAAAACTGCCTATGGTCGTTGCGGTGAGGAATCTACCTTCTTGGTGGCTGCCCTACGGTCTGTGTGTATCCCTGCTAGACAGGTATATACCCCTCGTTGGGCTCACACCGATGATAACCATGCATGGGTGGAGGCTTGGGCCGACGGACAATGGTATTTTCTGGGAGCTTGTGAACCGGAACCGGTTCTCAACCTTGGATGGTTCAATGAGAGTGCATCCCGCGGCATGCTCATGCACACGAAGGTGTTCGGCCATTATGATGGACCTGAGGAGGTGATGCTTGAGACACCTTGTTATACGGAAATCAATGTGGTAAACAACTATGCTCCTACAAGTACGGTTACCGTCAGGGTGGTAGATATAGAAGGTAAGCCCGTGGAGCATGCTCAAGTGGAATTTAAACTATACAACTATGCCGAATTCTATACCGTGGCACGTAAATACACTAACAAAAAAGGAATCGCCTCACTGACTGCCGGTAAGGGTGATATGTTGCTTTGGGTGACAAAAAACGGATCGGTAGCGTATCAGAAAGTATCCTTCCAGCATCCTCATGAGGTACGTATGGTCCTACGCAATAGTATTCTTCCTGACCGATGGGATCTCGAGGTGACACCACCACCGGTACAGGCATCATTACCTTCCGTCACTGCGGATCAGCGACAGGAGAACAACCGACGGCTAGCCGTTGAGGATTCCATCCGTAAAGCTTATGAACAGACAATGCCCAACGAACGTTATCGTGGTAATCATCAGGTAATCAATGCCTTCCTGCAGACAACTAAAGACCCTGTTCAGGCACAACGGTTGTTGGATGTGCTTTCTGACAAAGATGTTCGGGATGTTTCCCTTGAGGTGCTTCGTGATAATGAGTTGTCGTTTGGAACTGACACTTCCATGATCTATCGTCGTTATGTGCTCTCCCCACGTGTGGAGATTGAGATGCTCACACCCTATAAACAGTTCTTCCGCAAGGAGATGAACTATATCAAATCGCCATCAGAACTGGTAACGTGGTGTCGTGAGAATATCACAGTGGTATCCGATCAGAATCCACAGTCTTTGCGGATGTTGCCGATGAGTGTGTATCGCGAAGGAAAAACCGATAAACTTGGAAGGGATATCTTCTTCGTGTCGGTGGCTAGAAGTTTAGGGATGCCGGCTCGTATCAACGCGGTTGATGGGAAATTACAATACTATGAAGATGAACAGTGGAAAGACGTTACTTTCGAGGATAAGCAGTCAAAGGTTGCGCCACAAGGACGCTTGTTGCTTGACTATGTGCCGGCACCTTATTATGATGATCCGAAATACTATATCCATTTCACTATCAGCAAAATCAAAGATGGTGCATTACAACTGATGAATTTCCCTGAAGAGGCAACTTGGAAGAAGGATTTCACGCAGGGGGTGATGCTCGATGAGGGTGACTATATGCTTACTGTCGGTACCCGTCTGGCCAAGGGCGGTGTACTGGTGCATATGGAACAGTTCTCCATTAGGAAAGATCAAGACACACACCTGTCATTTACCATGCGTGAGA
>JAEEZP010000181.1 GCA_016291915.1 Prevotella sp.
AGGAAACGGACAGGAGAGCTTTGGTAAAGTAAAAATCGATAAGATTAGCAACGATGTCGGTGATAAAGTGACCCTGACAGCTACTCCTGACAGTATTGCTACCTTCGCATATTGGGTAGAAAAGAGTACCGGCAAACAGATCAAGGATAACCCATTGACCATTGATGTTACTAAGGCAGAAGAATATTATGCTTATTTCGAGAGTGACCTGATGGAGACTGTTACCTTCCCGGAGGGTGGTGGCTATCTGCCGTATTATACTCCTTGTTATGTATATTATCCAAACAAATATGACTTTACTGTGATGGTCTTCGACACCGACAGCCCACAGAAATTCCAAATGGATGGTAAAGATGCTATCGCAGCTGTTCCTACAGCAGTTAATTATTATGGAGGACAATATGCTGGTGTACAGTTGCTTTATGGAGAAGGAACATATTCCTTCAAAAAAAATCTCACAAACACAAATCCGAGTTCAATCACCAACTTCCTCCGCTGGAGTGGCGATGAGGGTGTGAAGACCGATACCCTCCCTGCAGGTCATCACTATTACACCTTCGATGTAAACACGGAGTTGTTCAACATCGTAGGTGCTGACATCGCTGCCAAGCAGGTATATATGGCTATGCCCGACTCTTGTGTAGAAAAACTCACACCGGGTTCTTTCCCCAATGTCATCTACACTAAGACCGATGGTTCACAGACAGGTATTGCTACTATCAAGGCTGGTGAGACTGTTAAGAACAAGGGTATCTATACGCTCAATGGTCGTAAGGTAGATGCTATGGAACAGAAGGGTGTCTACATCTACGATGGTAAGAAGATCCTCTATCGCAAGAAATAATTACTTATAATGAGAAAACTATTCTATACGATCACCCTTCTTCTAGGCTTCTCTGCTCTGCATGCCCAGGAGAAGGGCTTTATTATCAAAGGACAGGTGAACCTGCCCGATGGCTATTCTGTGGGTATCGTCTGCCATACCGACACATCCTATTCTGTTGATCTGGCCAACGGCTATATCAAAGACGGATTATTCGTGTTGAAAGGAAAGCATATGGACAGTCCTGCTCAGGGTACGTTGATGACGAACAACCTGGAACTGGTGGAGAAAAACCACTGGCCAACAGACTCTATCCGCTGGACTTACAACGAGGTGTTCTTATCCGACGGACAACTGGTATTCACACCTGACTACCGTCTCCATGGCACGCAGGTGCAGGAGGACTATAACGACCTGCTGGATATGGGCGGTGAGATGGGGGCAGATGCCTTTGCCTTTATCGACAAACACCCGCAGTCGGTCATCTCGCTCTACTTAGCCAACAACCTCTTGCAGCGAGGCTATAACCTCACCAATGAACAGGTGGCACATTTAGAGAAAACCATTAAGCTGACAGGTGCTGATCCTGTAAGAGAGAGGGAATACACCAAGCGGATGCATTCTGCTAAGTTTACCACCAAGGGTAGTAACGTGACCGACTTGTCTTTGTTGGATATCAACAACAAGGCTTGTCAACTGGTAGATGTATTGCCTAAGGGTAAGTACGTATTGATCGATTTCTGGGCTTCCTGGTGCGGAATGTGTCTGCATGCCATGCCCGAGGTGGCAGAGATCGCCAAGGACTTCAAAGACCGCTTCTGCGTCATTGGTGTCTCTATCGACACGAAGGATGCCGCATGGCGTAAGGCCATGGAGAAACATCCTGAGCCATGGCCGCAGTATATCACCACCAAGCAAGGCTATCAGGATCTGTTCGATAAATACCAGGTGGGCAACGGTGTACCTTATTACCTTCTGGTAGATCCCCAAGGCAAGGTCATCTTCTCACCCAGTCATCCCTCGGATGTGCGTGAGTATCTGGAACAGGTAACTCATTAAAAAGAATCAAACGGTGGGGACTGGTTCACGCAGGGTGCCTGTCCCCGATATTTTTAAAACTTTTATAAACGATGAAAAAACTATTATTGACTATTGTTACGGCCATGATGATGGCTAATGTTTCTGCCCAGAACGGTTATACGATTACGGGAACGGCAGAGGGAACGGTAAAGGGTGACACGGTATTCCTGTGCGAGATGCAGGGATGGTTTGCCATGGTGCCCATCGACACGGCTATCGTGAAGAAAGGACAGTTCCAGTTTACGGGTTCGTTCGATGGTTGTGCCCACCGTTATCTGCTTGCAATGCACAAGGGTGAGGTAGCTTGTACAAGCGGTATCCTGCTGGAGAATGCTCCTATCAAGGTACAGATGTTCAAAGACGAGAAAAAGAATATCGTAGAGGGCGGCCCCAGCAATCAGCTATGGAATGAGTATGAAGAGGGTGCCAAGGTGTTTGACGACCGCATGGCTCACGACTGGAGCATCTGTCTTGATACGACCATTGCCGAGAAGGATAAGGTGAAGGAGCGACTGCTGGTGAACACCTATTCTGATGACCGCAGAAACTTTACCAAGCGTTTCATGCTGCAGCATATCGGAACACCCGTTGCCGACTACCTGTTGTCACAGACGCTGAGCGAGTTCAAGAAAGAGGAGCAGGAACAGGTGTTGGAACTCTTCGGACAGCAGAAGAACCAGTATTATGTGTACAAAGGACTCATGAAGGAGCGCAAGGCAGAGGCTGCCACGGGTGTAGGTGCGCAATATACCGATTTCAGCATGCCAGATCCTAATGGTAAGGTGATCAGCATCTCTGACTTCGTCAGCAAGAACAAATATACGCTCGTTGACTTCTGGGCCAGTTGGTGCGGACCATGCCGCGCGGAGATGCCCAACGTGGTGAAGACATACGATATGTATCATGCCAAAGGCTTCGAGGTGGTAGGTGTGTCTCTCGACAACAACAAAGAGGCATGGGTAAAGGCAATCGGCCAGTTGAAGATGCCATGGCCGCAGATGAGTGACATCAAGGGATGGGGCTGTGAAGGAGCCGCTCTTTATAATGTGAAGGCTATCCCCGCCAATGTGCTCATTAACCAGCAGGGTAAAATCGTTGCCAAGAACCTTCGTGGCGAGGATCTGCTGAACAAGATGGCGGAGCTGCTGAAATGAAAATAAACGACAATAGTTTTTCAAAACTTATGCTTAGTCTGTTTTTCTTACTAAGCATAAGTTTCTCTGTTTCAAAGTTCAACACCATATTCACACTTGCCCAGTTGTCTAAGCCAATGGGCACACCGTAAGGTTTTTTCTTGTCGGAATCTTGTATATAGACATGGTACTTCTTTATATATGGACGCAGTTTTTATCTATAGGCATCGTCCATATATGGGATGGCATCCTACGCAGTCTGTATGTTAGAAGCCAGATTCAGTTCCAGTGCATCCCAGATCTGTTTGATAAAATGATCATGGGTAGCGCCATAGAGTTGCAGGTTCGTGGCCTTGTCACCGAGTTGCAGCCGGTTTCTACGACTGCGTTTTATTAATGGAAGACGCTCTGGTACGGTTTTGTCTAACTATACAGCAATCTCAACCCGTTTTCATGAAATAAAAGTTTATAGTAGGTATCGTATTTTTTTTCATATATAATTAATTATAGAAAAACTCAAGATATGTAAAGATTTATAAGTATTTCGTTGTATATTTGCAGTAAATATAGCAATGATTGATTGGTTAAAAATGTCGGTGGATTATGAATGAAATAAACATTAATAAGAAATTACTAACGCTGTTTGTTGTTTTTCTTCTTACATCGTGCATCGTGTCAGCCCAGAATCCGATTATTCGTAACCAGTTTACGGCTGATCCTACCGCACGTGTATTCAATGGGA
>JAEEZP010000182.1 GCA_016291915.1 Prevotella sp.
AATATGTGGCCAGATATACAGACATCACCGATGCATTCTTTATGTGGCAGGTGCAGCCCAGTGTGATCTTTGGTCGTAACCAATTGATAGAGAGTGAAGTACACATCGACTACTGTCGGTCGCATGGTATCCGGATGTATCGGAGAAAGAGCGGAGGCGGTTGTGTATATGCAGATATGAACAACATCATGTTTGCCTATATCACCAGTGAGGATAATGTCGGTTTTACTTTTTATCGCTATGTCAATATGGTTGTACATGTTCTCCGGCTGTTGGGCATTGACGCTAAAGCCAGCGGGCGCAACGACATAATGATAGGCGACCGGAAGGTGAGCGGAAACGCTTTCTACCATTTGCCGGGAAGAAGTATCGTCCACGGCACAATGTTGTACGACACGGATATGGAGAACATGGTGGGGAGCATTACTCCGAGCGATGCCAAACTGGTAAGCAAAGGGGTGAAGAGTGTACGTCAGCGTATCGCATTGTTGAAAGATTATATTGATCTCGACCAGGCTGCTTTCAAACGGTTCGTCAAGGAACATCTATGTACGGAGGAATATATGTTGACAGAACAGGATGTTCTCACTATCGAGGAGATGGAAAAGGAATATCTGTCGGATGCGTTTATCTATGGGAATAACCCGAAATATGCTGTGGTTAAGCGTGAGCGAATAGAAGGAGTTGGGGAACTGGAATTGAGGATGGAGGTAAGGAATAGTATCCTGAAGAACATCAATATCCTTGGTGATTACTTCCTGATAGGTGACCTCAATGATATGCTCGATCGACTGAAGGATGTTTCCCTGGACGCTGAATCATTAAATGCAGCACTGCCTGATAGGGTACAAGATATCATCCGTGGACTGCAGAAAGAAAAACTGATATCATTGATTTTGAAATAATTATTAATAACCAAATAATCAAAAGAATGGAAAATAAAAAAACCTGTCTTTATGACAAACATGTGGCTCTGGGAGCCCTGATCAGTCCTTTTGGAGGATTTGACATGCCGATTCAGTATTCTTCAATCATCGAGGAGCATAATGCTGTCCGTCAGCACTGCGGTGTCTTCGATGTGTCTCACATGGGTGAGGTAACCGTGAAAGGTAAGGATGCTGAGAAGTTTGTAAACTATATCTTCACCAACGATGTGACTGACGCCCCAATAGGTAAGATATATTATGGAATGATGTGTTATGAGAATGGTGGTACTGTCGATGATATGCTCGTTTACAAAATGGGTGAACAGCATTTCTTCCTCGTTCCCAATGCAGCCAATGTTGACAAAGACTGGGCTTGGATCCAGGAGAATGCAAAGGGTTTTGACGTTGAATTGGAAAACCTCTCTGAGCAATATGGGGAGTTAGCAATCCAAGGGCCAGAGGCAGAGGTGGTCGTAGAGGAGGTGCTCGGTATTCCCTGCAAAGAACTGGTGTTCTATACCTGTAAGACACTCGAGCTGAATGGTGGTGAGGTCATTATCAGTCGTACGGGTTATACCGGTGAGGATGGCTTCGAGATCTATGGAAGTCATGACTTCATCCGCGAACAGTGGGATAAACTGATGGCCAGCGGTCGTTGTCTGCCTTGTGGACTTGGTTGTCGTGATACTTTGCGCTTTGAGGTGGGATTACCTCTCTATGGTGATGAACTGAGTGCAGACATCACTCCTGTGATGGCCGGCTTGAGTATGTTCGTAAAACTCGATAAAGAGAATTTTATCGGTAAAGAGGCTTTGGCAGCTCAGAAGGCTGAGGGTCCGAAGCAGCGTGTTATCGGTATTGAATTGAAGGATAAGGCTATCCCACGTCATGGTTATGCCGTTCTCTTCGAGGGTGAGAAGGTCGGTGAGGTAACCACAGGTTATAATTCTATCTCTACCGGCAAGAGCGTATGTATGGCTTTGGTAGATACAGCTCATGCAAAGTTAGGTACTGAGGTTGCTGTACAGATCCGCAAGAAGGTGTTCCCCGGCGTGATTGTGAAGAAGAAGTTCTACGATAAGCATTACAAGAAATAAAAATCAAAATCATTAATAACTAATAATTCATAAGAAAATGGCAAAAGTTTTAGAAGGACTCTATTATTCAGAGAGTCATGAGTACGTGAGAGTGGAAGGTGACTTCGGTTACATCGGTATTACTGACTTTGCACAGAACGCATTAGGTAATGTGGTGTATGTTGACGTTCCAGAGGTTGACGACGAGGTAACAGCAGAGGAAGAGTTCGGTGCAGTAGAGAGCGTAAAGGCTGCCAGTGACCTGATCTCTCCGGTCAGCGGTGTTGTCGTAGAGGTGAATGAAGCCCTTGAGGATGAACCGGAGCTGTTGAATAAAGACGCTTTCGCAAACTGGATCATCAAGGTAGAGTTGACAGACAAGGAAGAACTCGACAACCTGATGGATGCAGCTGCTTACGAGGAATTTTGTGCTAACGAGCATTAATCCAGAGTATGGCATATAAGTTTTTTCCACAAACAGAAGAGGAAATCCAGGAGATGTTGAAG
>JAEEZP010000183.1 GCA_016291915.1 Prevotella sp.
AGCGAGTTGTCGAGAAAGATGCGTTACGCTACGGACGCCTCGCCCCATGCCTATGGGGAGAGGTTGGGAGAGGGGGAAATTCCCGCTATTGCAACCAATTTTGGTTTAGAGTTTAGGGCCTAGAGTTTAGGGTTGCCCCTCCCTCGTTCCCTCCCCATAGGCATGGGGCGGGATGTTCAATTCTCGTCGCAACTGACTCTCTCGCTATTGCAACAATTTTGGTTTAGAGTTTAGGGTAGGGGTAGGGTTTATCCCTACCCGATAAACGGGCAGACATGAAGTCCGCCCCTACTAGTTGATAGCGAGAGCAGGGTCATGCTTGCATGAGCTATGCCGAGTGTGAGCGAGTTCGACGAAGTCAAAGGGTTGGGGTGGTTGTGAAAAAAGAGTCTGTCTAAACAGAGAAAAAGAACATAAAAAAATCTCTCCTTGGAGAGGTTGGGAGAGGGTGGTAGCTCTAAACCATTTATTCTCTCGTTATCGCAACGGTCATGGCTCGCTCGTTGGTTTAGGGCTCCTGGATGTATTCCGGACGATCATCAGGTAACTCTGTGATGATCTCCACATTGTTGAACTTCACGTTGGTAGCGTGACGCACAAAGAATCCTTTTGCGGGTAGGATGCCCCACATCGTAGCCTCAGGATAGTCTTTCTCTTTCTCATCCTTCGGTACGGGCACTGCTTGGCAGCCGCCTTTCATCTGGATACGGATATTGTTAAGGGTGATGTTCTCTACCGGGTGACCGGGTAAGCCCGTGATCGAACACCCCGTCTTGCCGGCTCCTGTCACCTGAATGTCGGAGAAGATGACATTACGGAGGGTGCCTACGTTACTGATCACCTGTCCCTCGTAATAGCCGCGGGCACGATTGCCGAGACGGACGAAGATGGGGGATTCCGTTCCTATGACGGTGATACCGCTCACCATGACATTCTCCAGTTGTCCGCCATCCACCATTTCAAGGGATATCGCACTGGTGCCTATCTCCTGTCCATAGAAATGTGTCTTTTGGTTCTCGCTCGGTTTCACGACAATACCGTGGATATTGATATTACGGAAACCGCCATTCGTCTCAGTGCCCAGTTTGATGGCGTTGCAATGGCTGCTCACCACGCAGTTGGTTATCGTAATGTTCTCACAACGTCTGGGTGATGTGCTTTTCAAAGTGATGGCATCATCGTCGCTGTCGGCTATCATGTTGCTGACCACCACATCATGACAACCGTCTAAGTCGAGGGCATCATTGTTATAGTTGTTACGATTGAATACCTTGATACCGTCGATACGCACGCGGTCGCAAGCCAGGTAATGCTGCATCCAGCAACCGGAGTTTTTCAGTGTGATATCTTTGATGGTGATATCCTTGCTTTGGATAAACCTGAGCAGATGGGGGCGTGTGATACCCTCATCGTTGAAAGTAAGTTTCTTGAAACTCTTTCCCCTGCCGTCGATGCATCCGCTGCCTGAGATGGTTACATCCTCTACCTTGTCGGCATAGATCAACTGAATGGTATGTGTCTGGGTACGGAGGGATAGATAGTCTGACTTTACCTTCTGATAGTCAGCGAGATCGGTGCTACCAAAGAGGGTAGCACCATGTTCGAGAAACAGGTTCACATGACTCCGCAGGATGATGGAGCCGGTCTTGTACATACCTGTAGGGATAACTACCCTTCCACCTCCTTCTCGCGAGCAGATGTCGATAGCCTGCTGGATGGCTTGTGTACTCAGTTGTGTGGTATCAGCCACAGCACCATAACGGGTGATGTTATAGTCGCGGGCATGTACCATCGTGGCAGCCACCAGCATGACGATGAGCAGGAGTCTTCTCATACCTTAGTTGGCTGCCTCAAACTCCTTGAGGAAACGGACATCGTTCTCAGAGAACATACGGAGGTCGCTCACCTGATATTTCAGGTTGGTGATACGCTCCACGCCCAAGCCGAAGGCATAACCGCTATATACCTTACTGTCGATACCGCAGAGCTCCAGCACGTTAGGATCTACCATACCACAACCGAGGATCTCCACCCAACCGGTATGTTTGCAGAAACCACAACCCACACCACCGCAGATATGACAAGAGATATCCATCTCTGCACTGGGTTCTGTGAATGGGAAGTAGCTGGGACGCAGACGGATCTTCGTGTCGGGTCCGAAAAGTTCACGGGCAAACGACAGCAGCACCTGCTTGAGATCGGTGAAGCTCACGTTCTTGTCGATATACAGTCCTTCTATCTGGTGGAAGAAACAGTGTGCACGGGCGGTGATTGCCTCGTTACGATATACACGTCCCGGGCAGATAATACGGATAGGAGGCTGTTGCTTCTCCATCACACGTGCCTGAACAGAACTGGTGTGTGAGCGCAGCAATATATTCTTTGTCACGTCGTTGGCACTCTGTTCCACGAAGAACGTGTCTTGCATGTCACGTGCAGGATGGTCGGCGGCAAAGTTCATCTTCGTAAACACATGCAGGTCGTCTTCCACCTCCGGTCCGTCGGCTAAGACAAAGCCCATACGTGAGAAGATATCGATGATCTCATTCCTGACAATGGTCAGCGGATGACGACTGCCCAGACGGACAGGGTATGCTGTACGTGTAAGGTCGATATCCTCACTTTGTGCGTCGGCTGTCAGTATCTGTTCGCGCAGCATATTGATCTTATCAAAGGCACACTGCTTCAATTCATTGATCTTCATGCCCACCACCTTCTTCTGATCGGCTGCCACATTACGGAATTCCGCCATCAAAGCGTTGATCTCACCTTTCTTGCTGAGATATTTCAAACGAAGTGCCTCTATCTCATCGGCGTTGGAGGCTTGCAACGTATTTACTTCTTTAAGAAGTTCTTCTATTCTGTCGAGTATCATGATGTTATTCTAAAAATCGGGCACAAAGGTACGAATAAGTGAGAGAAATACAAAATAATTTATTATTTTTATTTCCGAACGAGAGTACCTTCGGCGAAGCCAAAGTCGAATAAGTGAGAGAAATACAAAATAATTTATTATTTTTATTTCCGAACGAGAGTACCTAATTTTTATTTCCTAACGATACTAAGTCATTATTGATAACGATGGTAGCATTCTTTTCCATACTGAGGAGAACCTTCTTGATGGTCTCATTGATCTTGGCGCCTGCACTGGAGAATCCCAGTTTTCTTGCAGCGATGGTAGGAATCTTGTCTATGGGCAGAGAAAACTCCTCTTCGATGACTTCCTGGATGGCGTTGGCTATCTCCACGGCAGGTATCTCTGTGATGCTGCGTGGTGAGGGTGCCCGATAACCTTGAAAAGCTTCTGCACTTTCCTTATCCAACCAGAAACTTTGGATGCCACCCACAGAAAGCGGATCCTGGTAGAATCCTGAAATGGCGAACGATACGGCTCTCTGAATATTGGCACCGGCATGACCGAACCCGAGGATCTTGGCCAGACGCTTACAGAGATAACTCTCCGTAGCCGGTTGCTCCTCCTTCAGAATCTTCTGAAGGATTTTGGTATATCGTTTGTCGTAGGGATTGAACTTGTCCTTGTCGATAGCGGTCGTCTCAATGACACACTCCTTATAGGGTCTCATCGCTTTGTTTCGTACAAGGATGTCGGCAATGCCGGCAATCCTGATCTTATCGGCATCAAAGACATAAGAAGCTGTCCCTTCTTCCACTTCCGGTTCTGCTGCCCCTGTCTCGGCATTTTTCAGTTCTTCAAAGATCTGTTCTAAGGTTCGCTCCCGATGCTCATACCAATCAATGGAGTAAACCCTCATGACTTTCCAGTTGAGCATTTTTAAGACATTGGGTTGTACGATCTCCCTGTCTCTGGTGGTCTTTGTCTCATAATACGACTTACCGTCGCAGAGGATGCCAAGGAGATATTTCTCCGGGTGCTCACGG
>JAEEZP010000184.1 GCA_016291915.1 Prevotella sp.
ATTGTTTCCGAATACCAACAGACGGCCACCGGCACTCATTCCTCTCATGGCCTGCAAAGAAGCGATCTCTGTCTGGCTGCTCATGGCTTTCCAAGTGAACGAGTCGGCCTCTTCCTGATGCACATTCACACGGATGGTGTACTCACGGCGTACCTTCCCACTGTTGGAATAGACATATACCGTACGTGGTGAGGTGAAATCCAAAGAGTCACTACTGTTATAATAAGTGAGAGAGTCGCTGGTCATACTCTTCACCACCACTCTTCCGCTGTTCTTACTGCTTATCGTGCAGATCACATGTGCCGCATCAGTACCGTAAGGCAGTGAGTCGGGGTTATAGATCTCACGGGTCGTCTGATCAATATAAAACTTATAACTGCTGCCCGTAACGGATACTTTATAGATACTGTCGGTTTTTGACTTTGACAGTGTATGCAAATATCTGTTCAGCGTTCCCAAAGAGAATGCTGTTATAGCGGTATCGTCATCATACTCCACTTCTTCGTCATTCGACTCCAGGCAGGAGCATAATGACAGGATAAAGAGAGCTGTTAAAGGTAAAAGAAACCTCTTCATTCTTTTTAATTTTACATTTTAGGTTGCAAATTTAATGAGAATTCCTCAAATAGAACTGATTTTAAATGCTTTATTATCTAAAATATTAATTAATTGAGCATTTTTTAAGTTTTATTTTATTAAAAAGTGAAGAGCGGAGAGTGTAGAGTGAAGAATTTTGCCGAGCGAGAACGATTTATTTAAAATCGCCGAAGGCAGTGAAGAGTGAAGATAATCATTATTGTTGGTTTATAAACAAAAAAAAGAGAACGATATGAATCACTCACGTCGTCCTCCTGAAAACAATCACCGGATGTTAGTATTAACCAATGCAACAATACAGAGTATTGTGAAAATAAATGTCAAGACCAGCATCACGATTGTTTCAAAATCTAATAACATAATCTTTACCTTAAATCTATCAAACTACTAACCTATGAAAACTTAAAATGGAAGCATTCTCACGAATGCAATGCAAAGATAATAACAATTGTGTACCTCCGCAAGTGTTTTTATAAAAAAAATCACGAATAAGTCAGTTATTTGATATAAATCAAAAGACCCGCCATGACGGCAGGTCTTTTGGAAATATAATCGTAAAATAGTTTAAGAGGAGTTCGAGCAGCGATTTTATCGTAATCTCGAAGTCTCGCAATCTCCAGATCTTGTAAACCCTTAAAGCTTCGGTCCGGCAGCAACCAGTGCCTTTCCAGCCTCGTTACCTTCGTATTTCTTGAAGTTCTTGATGAAACGGGATGCAAGATCCTTTGCCTTCTCTTCCCATACACCATCATTCTCGTATGTATCACGAGGATCAAGGATACGACGGTCAACACCCTCACGCACAACAGGTACCTCGAAGTTGAAATAAGGCAGATGCTTGGTCTCAACATTGTTGATAGCACCGTTCAGGATAGCATCGATGATACCACGGGTATCCTTGATGGAGATACGCTTGCCTGTGCCGTTCCATCCGGTATTTACCAGATAAGCCTTGGCGCCGCTCTTTTCCATCTTTCTCACCAGTTCCTCAGCATACTTTGTAGGATGCAGCTCCAGGAATGCCTGTCCGAAGCAAGCAGAGAAGGTAGGAGTAGGTTCTGTGATACCACGCTCTGTACCAGCCAACTTAGCCGTGAAGCCAGAGAGGAAGTAATACTTCGTCTGCTCAGGAGTAAGGATAGATACCGGAGGAAGCACACCGAAGGCATCGGCAGACAGGAAGATCACATTCTCTGCATCAGGACCTGCACTCTTACCATGAATAGGTTTCACGATCTTCTCGATATGGTCGATAGGATAGCTTACGCGGGTATTCTCGGTCACGCTCTTGTCTGAGAAGTCGATCTTGCCATTCTCGTCAACGGTAACATTCTCCAACAAGGCATCACGCTTGATGGCGTTATAGATATCCGGCTCACTCTCTTTGTCCAGGTTGATGACCTTTGCATAGCAGCCACCTTCGAAGTTGAACACACCTTCATCATCCCATCCATGCTCGTCGTCACCGATCAGCAGACGCTTCGGGTCGGTTGACAGCGTGGTCTTACCTGTTCCGGAAAGACCGAAGAAGATTGCGGTATTCTCACCCTTCATATCAGTGTTGGCAGAACAGTGCATAGCAGCGATACCCTGCAGTGGCAGGTAATAGTTCATCATAGAGAACATACCCTTCTTCATCTCACCGCCATACCATGTGTTGATGATACACTGCTCACGAGAGGTGGTGTTGAAGGCCACACATGTCTCACTGCGCAGACCGAGTTCCTGATAATTCTCTACCTTAGCCTTGGAAGCATTGAAGATAACAAAGTTAGGCTCGAAGGTTTCCAGTTCTTCCTCTGTAGGCTGGATGAACATATTCTTGATGAAATGAGCCTGCCAAGCTACCTCCATGATAAAACGTACGCGCAGACGGGTAGCCTCATTGGCACCACAATAAGCATCCATCACATAAAGATCCTTGTTGCAGAGTTCTTTAACAGCTATCTCCTTAACCTTTGCCCATACCTCTTCGGTCATCGGGTGATTGTCATTAGGATACTCCTCTGAGGTCCACCATACTTTGTCTTTGCTCTGCTCGTCTAATACGATATACTTGTCTTTAGGAGAACGACCGGTAAAAATACCTGTCATCACGTTCACAGCACCTAATTCTGTATCTACACCTTTGTCAAAACCGGTAAGGCCGGCCTTTGTCTCTTCCTCATACAGATATTCATATGAAGGATTGTGAGCGATCACTGTCGAACCAGTGATACCATACTGTGTCAAATCTAACTTTGCCATAACTAATATTTATTTTTTGAATAATTAATCCTATCTATATCTTTTTACCTTTATCAGGACCTCTCCTGATTTTCCGATGGCAAAGATACACAAAAAAGACTTACACACAAAAAGTTAGGTGTGCAAAAAAAGCTATTTTATAATATTTTTATAATAAAAGGAGTCGTTTCCCCACACTCTTTAATACTTTTGCGAATCCGACTTTACAAAAGATGCTGTCTTAGTTGGTCAGTGATCTCAACCAGGATAATTCATGGGGGAAGACAGAAAAACGGCCCTTTTCTATCTCAGAAAGAAAAAAAAAACTATCTTTGCAACAAAATAACAGCTTATGAAAATCATTAATCTCAGTGAACAGAACAGTATCCTGAATCAGTATCTGGCAGAGATCCGCGACCAGGAATATCAGTTGAACCGTATGGTGTTCCGTAATAATATCCAGCGCATCGGGGAGTATATGGCGATGGAGATGAGCAAAACCTTCACCTATACAGCCAGGGAGGTGATATCACCCTTAGGAACGGCCGTTGTCAACCTGCCGCAAGATCAATTGGTTGTAGCTACGATCTTACGTGCGGGACTCCCCTTCCATCAGGGATTCCTCAATATCTTTGATCATGCTGAGAACGCTTTCGTGTCGGCTTATCGCGTCTATACCAACCGCGAGCATACCGAGGTGGGTATCCACACGCAGTATATGGCATCGCCGAGCATCGAGGGAAAGACCCTGATCATCACCGACCCGATGTTAGCGACGGGAGGATCCATGGCTGCCGGTTATGAGGCATTACTGAAAAACGGTAAGCCCAAAGCCATCCATATCGCCAGTATCATCGCCACACCGGAGGGTATCGACGTAGTGAAGAAAGCAATACCGGAAGAGAATGCTACCTTATGGGTGGCTGTCATCGACCCGGGCATGAACGTTAATAAATATATCGTTCCCGGCTTCGGTGACTGCGGTGATCTCTGCTATGGGGAAAAGCTGTGATTAGTTCATAGTTCATAGTTCATAGTTTAGAGTTTAGAGTTTAGGGTTTAGGGGTACCCCATCCTCTTCGGGAAAATTGATAATTGGTTGCGATAGCGGGAGAGACAGGTAACAGATACAGGGACTGAGTACGATGCCGAAGGCAGTGCGAGGACTGTCTGAGCGAAGCGAGTTCCGCAGCACAGTACGAAGAGCTGTAATCTGTTCTGACTCGGAGCGTGCAACGAGCTCTCTCTTGCTTACTTCTCTCTGGCGGGGCAGAGAGAAGTAAATAGAATCTATATTAACAATTAAAGGCTGGCGTTTGCCAGCCTTTAATTGTTACTTCACTTCCCAGATATCATTTGTTTCGAGAAGTTCTGTGAAGTTGTGGTATTTCTTCATGCCCTTCACTTCTTCTATCTGATCGGCAACAGCCTGCTCATAGGTAGGAGCCTCCACATCACGGATAACACCCAAGGCGATGGGGAAACCATCATTGTTACCCATCAACGCTAACTTCAACTGCAGGGTGTTGTCTTCGCAGTGAGCATCGTGAACGAGGATATCATCTTCCGTGATACCATTCTCACCGATCTTCACAATCTTCAGACCGAAACCTTCCTGCATCAGACCGAATTCTCTGTTCGGACCGAAGATCAGCGGTTTGCCATGCTCTACATAGATAGCATTCTCCTTACGTCCGTCTGGCTTATAGACTGCATCATGACAGTGATCATTGAAGATCACACAGTTCTGCAGGATCTCACAGACAGAAGCACCCTGATGGGCAACAGCAGCCTTCATCACCTCAGAGATACCCTTAGCATCGGTAGCCACGGCACGTCCGAAGAAATGTCCGCGAGCGCCGAAGCACAACTCTGCCGGACGGAAAGGATCCTCAACGGTTCCGTAAGGACTTGACTTGGACACGAAACCACGGGGAGAGGTAGGACTGTACTGTCCCTTTGTCAGACCGTAGATACGGTTGTTCAGCAGGATCATGTTGAGGTTGATGTTACGACGGTTTGCATGGATGAAATGGTTACCACCGATAGCCAGACCATCACCGTCACCGGATACCTGGAAGATAGTAAGATTAGGATTAGCTACCTTCGCACCGGTAGCGATAGCTGCCGCACGGCCGTGGATGGTATTCATGCCGTATGTTGCCATATAGTGTGGCAGACGACTGGAGCAGCCAATACCTGAGATGACTGCGATATCTTTTGGTGCTATGCCGATCTCTGCCAACGCTTTATGAAACGCTGCCAAGAAAAAGTGGTCACCGCAACCCGGACACCAACGTGGTTGTCCTTTTTTATAATCATTTGCTGTGTAACTCATAACTTTACTTCTTTAAAATGTCCTCAAAAGCGTTGACTAACTCTTCTACCACGAATGGCTGACCCTTCACCTGGTTGAACTGCTCAGGTACGAAGTTGTCCACCTTCATACGCAGATAAGCAGCGAGCTGACCCATGTTCTGTTCAGCCACAACCACCTTCTTATATCTCTTCATCACCTCTGCGGTGTTCTTTGGCAGCGGGTTGAGATACTTGAAGTGAGCCTGAGCCACTTTGTAACCTTTCGCACGGAGCTCATCCATGGCAGTACGCAGATGACCATAAGTAGAACCGAAACCTACTACCAGCAGGTCGGCATCGTCAACATCGCCTTCTACCTCCAGATCAGGCACCTCGATGTTGGCAATCTTCTGAGCACGCAGGCGTGTCATCAAATCATGATTCTCAGGATCGGTAGAGATAGCACCGGTCACGGAGTCTTTCTCCAATCCGCCGAGGATATGCTCGAAGCCCTCACGTCCGGGAACAGCCCAGTAACGGGTACCGTTCTCTGCACGCATATAAGGAGCCCACTTTCCTCTCAGTTCTTCCGGAACATACGGAGGATTGATAGCATCCAACTTATTGATATCAGGCAGACGGAAAGCACCTGAGCCGTTAGCAATATATGCATCGGTCAGCAGCACCACGGGAGTCATATGCTCCAAAGCAATCTTACATGCCTGGTAAGCAGCATCGAAACAGTCGGTAGGACTGGTAGCTGCCAATACCGGCATTGGACTCTCACCGTTACGGCCGAAGAGCACCTGCAGCAGGTCTGTCTGCTCACTCTTCGTAGGAAGACCGGTAGCAGGACCACCACGCTGTACATCGAGAACCACCAATGGCAACTCCATGATAACACCGAGGTTCATCACCTCACTCTTCAGACAGATACCAGGACCGGAAGTGCTGGTAACACCTAAAGCACCTGCAAAAGCAGCACCGAGGGCACTACAACCACCAGAGATCTCATCCTCACACTGTACGGTGATCACACCTAATGACTTATGCTTTGAGAGTTCGTGCAGCACATCGGTAGCGGGAGTGATAGGATAAGAACCGAGATACAGTTTCAATCCTGCCTTCTCAGCAGCAGCAATAAGACCGTAAGCAGTAGCCTTATTACCTGTAATATCCATATATCGTCCGGGCACCTTCTCCTTCGACTCTATGCGATACACATTGATGGCTGAGGAGTGGGTGTTATGACCGTAGTCATATCCTGCCTGCACCACCTTGATATTATTCTCGGCAATAGCCGGTTTCTTTGCGAACTTCTCACGGAGGAAGTTAGCTACGAGGTTGATGTCACGGTCGAACAACCAACATACCAATCCGACAGCAAACATGTTACGGCACTTCAGGATAGACTTGTTGTCCATACCTGTGTCGGCCAGACAGTCTTTGACCATCTGTGTGAGCGGGCACTGGATCACACGGTCGGGATCGATACCCATCTCGCCTAAATAATCGTCTGTCTTGAATGCTGCCTTCTTCAAATCATTCGGTCCAAATGAGTCTGTGTCAATAATGATAGTTGCCTGAGGCTTGGCATACCTGTACTGAGTCTTCAGTGCAGCCGCGTTCATCGCTACCAAGACATCACACAAATCACCCGGGGTATACACCTTACCGGCACCAATGTGTACCTGGAAACCGGAAACACCCGTCAGCGAGCCTTGCGGGGCGCGGATGTCAGCGGGGTAATCGGGGAATGTAGAGATGCTGTTACCTACAGTTGCAGATACAGTAGAGAAAATGTTTCCAGCCAACTGCATACCGTCGCCGGAATCACCGGAAAAGCGGACAACGACCTGGTCCAACTCTTTTACTTCCAATTTTTCTGCCATAAGTTAGGGGTCTTAAATTGATAATTAATCGCTAAAGCATAATATAATGAATAATTGGGTGCAAAGGTGGCAATTATTATCCAAACCGCAAAATGTTTTTGTTTAAATCTTCATAAATGAGTAAAAAACAATGCTAGTAAACGAGTTGACAAGTTGATGAGTAAACGAGTTATTGGTTATTGTGTCTGTCTCTCTTCATGTTAAAGAATTTAAAATAACACAATAGCCATGCAGTCTTTTGGGATTTTTCGGTACTAATAAAATAGAGTTGTTTTGTATGCGATGGAGATATCACAACTGATAGAAAGATGCAAACACGGTGATGCCGATGCACTCGGTGAGCTGTACAAGGCATACGCCCGGCGGATGAAGGGGGTATGCCGTCGTTATATCCGCGATGAGCAGACGGTGGACGACGTGCTGCATGATGCTTTTGTGATTATCTTCACCTCGTTCGACCGTCTGCGCGACAGCAGCAAGGCAGAGTCGTGGATGATGGCCATCACAAGGAATGTCTCATTAAAATATAAGGAACATCTGGAGAGCATTTCCACCCTCTCACTGGATGAGATCAATGAATCAGAGTTACTTTCAGAAGAGAATGAAGACAAGAGCATAAGGGGTATTCCTTTAGACGAGCTGATCCGTATGATCGACCGTTTGCCGGCTGGTTACGGCAAGGTGTTCCGCCTTGCTGTTTTTGAAGGTATGTCACATCAAGAGATTGCCCGTTTTCTGGATATCGAGCCTCATTCCTCCTCTTCGCAGTTGGCAAGAGCCAAGCGTATGTTACGCAGTATGATGCAGAGGTACTGGGCCTTGCTGCTCCTCCTGTTGTTACCCCTTACGATGCTCCTGTTTAAGAAGAACGATAGTCAGCATGACAGTCAGCAGATCAGCAAGATACCAAGCAACAAGACAGGAAAAGAGAAGTTTGACAGAACAACTGAGCCTCAGCCATCAAGAGAGAGACAGAACATCGTTTCAAAAATCACAAGAAAACGGCTCCCTGTCAAAAGCGATACCCTGCAGAAACTGATTGTCTATGCCGTGGATTCTGTTATTCCCACCGACACCCTTACACGCATCATCGCCACGGAGGAGCAAGCCGACACAACAAATAAACAGCCCAGCAACCGGCAGCAACCGGCAATACCGCAATATGACATGGCCATAACGTATCCAGGGAGAACGACTTCAGAGAACCATGATACACCACGCTGGTCGCTGCAGATGGCTTATACCGGTGGGTACAACGAACAAAACAACTATAACCAACCCTATTCCTTCAAGCCTTCTATCAATCACGACAAACAGGACATGCCCGCACCGGGTCAACCAACAACACCTGATCACTTCGACAATTGGAGCGACTATGCTGTATATCTTGCCAACAACATGGATGCGACAAGTGCTGAGAACCGTACTTTTGTCATGCAGATTGCCCTCAACAATGCCAAGCAGCCAGGCGAGGATAAGATTCTTCGCACTTCTCACCATTACATGCCGGTAGTGTGGTCGCTGGCCATGAGATATGAGCTGAACCGTCGCTGGAATATGGAAAGTGGTTTGAACTATAGTAAGCTGTATTCTGAGTTCAAGACTGGTTCTGACGGAAACGAGATTGCTGAACAGCAAACGATCCATTACCTCGGTATCCCTGTCAAGGGTATATATAATATGTATAGGGGGAAGACGTGGAGCATCTACGGCAGTGCCGGACTTACGGTAGAGATGCCTGTTTATTCTCCGTTATATACGAAATACTATGTGTCAGGAATGTATAAAGCCAGAGAGAAGAAGAAACTACAGGCGCCGTGGCAGTTCTCCACCTCTATGGGACTCGGCTTGCAATACCACATCACGCCGACCATCGGCATTTTCGCAGAACCTAGTCTGCAATACTACATCCCTACAAAGAGTGAAATAGAGACCTACCGCACGGAACACCCATTTGTATTCACCCTACCCTTGGGCATCAGATTTACGTGGTAACCGATGCAGTCTTTTTCATCAATAACAGACTATATAAATAGATAGTCATTAAAAGAAAAGATTATGAAAAGAAAAAACAATGTTAGGATGATGGTGATAGTCTTTGCCAGCATGGTGATGACAGCCTGCAGTCTGGATGCTATTGAACCCGAGAAACCGTTTACCACCTGTCCTCCGGCACAGACAAAACTGGCAGCGTTCGGTTTTACGCCGACAGACCCTCAGGAGATAACCATCGATATGGGTACATTCTTCACAGAAGACGATATCGAGTGGTTTAATGTGGATACCCGCGAACTGCGATTCAAAAAGTCAGGAAAGCAGTTTTGTGAGAAGCTCCCCATGTACGACCGTGTGGAATTTTACTTAGGCGGACTGAAACTGTTCACAGGAGGAGCTACCCGTATAAGCATTGCATGCAGTCAGGTATTCGACGACCTTGTGTTTTGTCAAGGAAAGATTGACGGTGATTTTGTTGATTACGACCATTATTATCTCCTTGACTGCTACCCGCCGCAATATATCAACGACGAAAAGGTACAGGCCAACATTGCCAAACGGACCATGCAATGGGATACGTTCATCCATTACCTTGACCGTATTGGTAAACTGAGGATGAATAAGAAATGATTCACCTCGTAGAGGTGTAGCATTTAGTCACTATCGGGGACATGGTCGCCACGGAGACCAGTCCCCGATAGATGGAAGTTAAAAGGAAGTTATTGCTTCGCATGGAAGTTAAAGGGGAGTTAAAAGGGCAAATGCTCTGCTCTAAACACTCATGTTCAGATAACTCTTCAGTGCCAGCACATATTCCTGAAAGTCTTTCAGCCCGGCAGGAGTAACACGACAGAGAGTGCAGGGCTTCTTACCCTTGAAGGTCTTCTCCACCTCAATATATCCCGCTGCCGAAAGTTTGTCTATCTGCACACTCAGGTTGCCCGCCGTAGCTCCTGTCTGTTCCTTGATATAAGGGAACTCGGCTTCCTCGGCACTAATAAGCAATGACATAATAGCCAGTCGCAACTCTGAGTGCAGCAGTGGATCTAATGGTTTGAACATAGACGAGCCTCCTTTATTGCTGATTCTGGAAATAGATGACAAGACCAGGAACAATCATTCCGATTACCGCCACCGCTGCCATCACATACAGCTGTTCTGCCCAAGGGTATTGCATAGCAAAGAAGTACCCACCCAGACCGGCAATAAAACCGCAGATCTGCACAATGCGGTTCTTAATAACACAGCCCGTTACCGTAGAGGCAATACCGAAACAGAGTGAGATAACACTGGTAAGATTGATATAGAGATGCCCGTCTGGCATAGGCATCTTAACAGGAATGGCTGGCAAAATGCCAAATCCCATCAAACAGAAAATCAAACCGATAGTACCTATGAAGATAGCGAAGGTATTCCATACCTGACCAATCATCTTACTGACAAAAGTGGTCGGGACAGGTTCTTTGCGTTTCTCCATCATCCGTTCTCCCACATAACCAGTCAACCCCATCACAGCCCAAAGGACATTCCACACAGGACCACCATGATTCTTCCACAGATAGGCAATCAACAGGGCAAACACCACCACACACGCACCCCACCAGATAAGAGACCATGATGAGTTTCTGGTTATCGTGCGCTGACTGCGCTCTATCGACTCACGGATAATTTCCAGACTGCGCTCAGCAGTCAACGTATTGTTTTCTTCCATTGTTGTTTCTTTTTTTGATGTTTTACACTTGTTTTAAATACTCTCCGACCTCATCCATACTCCTGCAGAAAGTACTTCCAAGGCCTAATAATCCGAATTACAATGCAAATATAAAGAAGTTTATTTTATAAACCAAATTATTCTGTAAATAATTCTTCTTTATTATGATTGTTTAACATTTACAACAGAAAAGACGATATTTCATTTCCATTTTGCCATCTGTCAAGTATGGTTTTTCCAGTAAGATTATCATATCACGACTGAATATATTTGCTTACCAAACATTAGGTTTGACAGGGTCAGCCTGTCCATCGTCCATGCAATGGACAGACTGCCTCCGACACACAATGTGAGCGATAGAAACCAGAAAGCGATGCCGGTCTGGTCGAAGGACAAGAATGGTACAAAATATTTGCACAATATGGTGAACAACGGTGAGAAAAGAAATATGGAAAGGCTGTTCCTACCGAAGTACTGCACCCAGAGTCTTGCTTTCAAAGCAGAGTGTCGTGACAGCAAAAGAATGCTACAAGCAGCGGTATAAACTATCAGCATACCATGGATAGTTGATGAATGAAGGTTCTCCGGCTTGGCTATTAGTATGACAAAGACCACAACAGAAAGTGCAGAGGACTTGCAAAGGGCAATCAACTGAATATTGTTTTTGCGCAGGAAAAAACCAATCAGGAAATAAACGGCCATACTAAAAGACATAATGCCGAAAGCTCGGGAGCAGGCATAGAGAATCAATACAGAAAGAAGCATAAAGACTTGTCCTTTCCCATGAACAAGGTAGGCAGTAACATAGCATATGCCCTCACACAGTATAATGGTATGCAAATACCAATAAGGCCCCAGCGGATGCAACAGCAGATTCTCGAAGAACACGGTCACAGAGAAATTGTCAATATGTTCTGCTATCGGTAAAACTGCGGCCATCATCATATAGCCGCTCTCCATAACTATATAAGGAACAGCTAGCCAGACCAGAGAACGAATAAAGTCTTTGGGCTCTTTCCGCTTGCCTCTTAAGAATCCCGATATCACAAGAAATGCAGGCATGTGGAAGGTATAGACAACCTGCTTGGCGTATGGATAGAGTTGCTCTATGTACACCAGATGGAAACTGATGACCAATAGTATCAGCACACCCTTCAGGAAGTCTATTTCTGCAATCCGCTTCATTCTTTTCTTCACCTGCTTCTCTATAAAGATAGATACCAGAAGCCGTGAAAAGACTGCACGGAGTTTCAACTTTTTTCAAACAAAGGTTACATGATGCCTCGAATCAGTTGAGGACGGTTCTGAAATGATCCGTTTTCAGGATTTGCCGAGAACCGTCCTCATGGTCTGATGTTTCATCATGCTACAGCTGCTCTAATACACGAACGAGCTGCCGCCGAGGAATTCGCGGAGGAGGGAAGTGGGAGGAATCTGATCGGCTGGGATGGGCTTGATATATTTCAAGAACCTCAGCAGACGGTATGCCTCGGTATATTCTGGACAGTTCTCAGGAACCTCCTCAAGGATCGGGATGGCCTGTCCGCGTATGACCGCCAACTCAAAGAGCATGGCGGTGTTGAACATCGCATCGGCATTTTCCTGATACGGGAAGATCCACTTGTTCTCACCGGCACGGACACTGGGCCATCGACGGATGGTATCGCGTGCACTGCAACCACGGTATTTATAGTCACGGATGATACGACGGAGCAGTCGGTTATCGGTGGTCGGTATGTAATTATGGGTGTCGAGCAGGATAGTTGTCAGCGCCGAGGCATATACCTTATATTTCATCTTCGCAGGTATCTGAGCGGTCAGCTCAGGGTTCAAGGCATGGATACCCTCCACGACCAAGACATCCTTCTCACCCAACTGCAGGACATGTCCATCGCGCTCACTGCGTCCCGTCTGGAAGTCATAGCGAGGCAGCTGAACCTGCTCACCTGCAAAAAGCTTCTGAAGGTGTTCATTCAACAAGGGGATATTCAGGGCATGCAAGTGCTCATAGTCGTAATCCCCAGACTCGTCACGTGGTGTCTGTGTACGATCCACAAAATAATCGTCTAATGACATCATCACCGGTTTAATGCCGCAGGTAACCAACTGGATGGACAGTCGCTTGCAGAAAGTCGTCTTACCGGAGGATGACGGACCGGCGATGAGTACCATCCGCACACCCTGCCTGCTGGCGATATCCTCTGCAATACGGGAGATTTTCTTCTCTTGCAGAGCTTCGCTGACATTGATGAGCAGTGTGGAGCCACCCTTTGTCACCACCTCATTCATCGCACCTACCGTGCCGATGTGAAGGATATCCTGCCAACGGTGATGCTCCTGGAAGATTTCAAACATCTTATCTTGACGGATCAACTCTCCCAACTCAGCTGGATTTTTCATGGAAGGAATGCGCAGCAACACACCGTCGTAGTATTTCTCTAATCCAAAGAGATACAGCTGACTGGTACTCGTCATCAGCGTGCCATAGTAATAATCGATATAACCATCCAACTCATAATAAGTGGTGTACATCTGTCCGAGGGTCTCCAGCAGGCGGATCTTCGAGTTGGAACCTAACTTCCGGAAGATCTCTATGGCCTCTTCCGTGGTAGCCTCGTGACGGGTAAACGGCAGGTCGGCGTCAATCAGTTCCTGCATCCTGTTGCGGAGCTTATCCACATCAAAGGAAGACACCGGACGTCCGATCTTCAGATCACAGAAATAGCCGTTGCTCACAGGGATGTCTATCACCACACTCCCCTCCGGGAAAAGGTCTTTCACCGCCTTACACAACACCATGAAAAGGGTTCGCGTATAACAGCGCATAGCCGAAGGGTCGGGAAGGGCGAGGAACTCCACCGTCTTATCGTGATAACAGCAATAATGCATGCCAACCACCTTGTTGTTTACTTTGGCGCTGATAGGCCCATACTCCATTTTTAGATTAAATGCCTTAAAAATTTCAGAAAGTAACGTTCCTGTTGGGAATTTCTGAGATTTTTTATTATTTTTGCAACGTATTTCTATCATGCTGTTTGAAAGATTAATGATTCTACTTAGATTTTCGAGTGTAAAGATAGTAAAAATACGTTGTATCTCAAAATAAAAAAGGAAATAATACTTTACGAATATGTCTATTTGGATACTTTTTAAACTTTTAGGATCACTTGCTCTGTTGATGTTCGGTATGAAGTCAATGAGTGAGGCTTTACAGAAGATGGCCGGACCGCAACTCCGACATGTGCTTGGTGCCATGACAACCAACCGTTTCACCGGTATGCTAACAGGTATGTTTGTGACGGCAGCTGTGCAGAGTTCTACCGCCACGACGTTGATGACCGTATCGTTTGTCAATGCCGGACTGCTCACCCTGGCACAGGCTATCTCTGTCATCATGGGTGCGAATATCGGTACAACGCTCACAGCGTGGATCATGTCGGCTGGATTCTCTTTCAACATTACGGAATTTGTCTATCCGGCATTCTTCTTAGGTATTATCCTTATTTATTATAAGAGACGCCGTTTCATCGGTGATTTCCTGTTTGGTATCGCCTTTATGTTCCTCGGACTGGGAACGCTCCGCCAGACAGGTATCGACATGCACCTGGGAGAGCAGCAGGCTGTGCTCGACTTCTTCGCATCGTTCGACCCCAACTCCTTCACCACCACACTGATATTCCTCTTTCTGGGTGGTGTACTGACATTCTGCGTACAGTCGTCAGCAGCGGTGATGGCTATCACCATGATTCTCTGCTCCAGCGGCGTGCTGCCTATCTATCAGGGTATCGCACTGGTGATGGGTGAGAATATCGGAACCACCGTTACCTCTAACCTCGCTGCCATGTCGGCCAACACACAGGCTCGAAGGGCTGCACTGGCACACCTGTTCTTCAACCTCTTCGGTGTCGTATGGATACTTTTTATCTTCCGTCCGTTTGTGGATATGGTCTGCAACCTGGTAGGTTATGATATCAACATGACAAAAGAAGGAGCCGGACAAGAAGCCTTCCTGGCCAATGCCGCCAAGCTGTCGTTCGTCCTGGCCGCCTTCCACACGTGCTTCAACGTTGTTAATACATTCATCCTCATCTGGTTCATCCCACAGATTGAGCGTTTCGTATGCTGGGTTATCAAGGGTAAGAAAGCCGATGAAGAGGAAGACTTCCGTCTGCACTTTATCACTGCCGGTTTCATGAAGACACCGGAGCTCTCGGTGCTTGAGGCACAGAAAGAGATTCAGGACTTCTCCATCCGTATGCAAAGGATGTTCGGCATGGTACAGGAACTGCTGGTGGAGAAAGACAAACAGGCATTTACCAAGCTTTACACACGTATTGAGAAATACGAGGGTATCTCCGACAATATGGAAATTGAGATTGCCAAATACCTTGACCAGGTAAGTGATGCACACCTCAGTGACGATACCAAAGCGAAGATACGTGCTATGCTCCGTGAGATCAGTGAACTGGAGAGTATCGGCGATGCTTGCTTCAATATGGCACGTACGATCAACCGTAAGGTTCAGAATGCTCAGGAACACTTCATTGAGAAACAGTATACCCACATGCATCAGATGATGCAACTGACTGACGATGCCCTCACCCAGATGAACAACCTGATGGGTGGCCGTAAGGAGAATTTCAATGTAAACCGCTCATTCAACATTGAGAAAGAGATCAACAACTTCCGTGATCAGCTGAAGAGCCAGAACTACACGGATGTAAACAACCATGTTTACACTTACGGTATCGGTACCATCTATATGGATATCATCAACGAGTGTGAGAAGTTAGGTGACTACGTCATCAACGTTGTTGAGGCTCGTATGGGTACGAAGAAAAGAGATAATTGATGTGAAGAGTGCTTAGTATCGTGTTTAGTTTTCAAATGGGGGCAGCATTGTCCCCATTTCTATTGTATCAAGAAAAGGAATAATATAGGAGTTGGCATATCATTGCCAAAAGAAAAGGGGACCTTTCTTTATGGAAAAGGTTATTACAACTATATGAAAAGGTGACTTTTTATAGATCAAATTGTGACTAAACTACAACGGTCAAATAAAAATAATCCGGGGAGTTGGATTCCCCGGATTATTTATTTATCATGATATCATGATTTCTTTACTCTCGTCGCCCGGATGAAATAGGTTATCAGGGCGATGTAAGCGATCAGGGAGACGAACTGCGATAATGGATTAGCGAGCCATGTCTCATTGATCGGGTTGAAGCCGATGAAGCGGAGCAGGGCACTGACAACACCCATCAGGGCACCACCGGCGATGAATCCGCTGGCGATCAGGGTACCCTTCTCACCACGGTCCTTATTCACCTGCTCATCCTTACTGCGACTGGTGACATACCAGTTGACGGCACCTCCCACGAGCAGCGGGATATTCAACTCTAAAGGGATAAACATACCCAGGGCGAATGCCAAGGCAGGAATCTTGAAATAGGTAAGTATCAGTGCGATGACACCACCGATGCCATAGAGCGCCCAAGGAGCACCCACACCACTCATCAACGGCTCTATCACAGCAGCCATGGCATTAGCCTGTGGGGCTGCCAACTCACCACTGGCGAAATTATAGGTCTTGTTCAGCAGGATCATCACACCACCTACCGTAGCAGCGGAAACCAAGGTTCCCAGGAATTTCCAAGTCTCCTGTTTCTTCGGGGTAGTACCCAACCAATAACCTATCTTCAAGTCGGTGATAAAGGCTCCTGCCACAGCCAGGGCCGTACAGACGACACCACCCATGATCAAGGCTGCTAACATTCCGCCGGGACCTTTCAGTCCGACGGCCACCATCACGACAGAGGCAAGTATCAAGGTCATCAGGGTCATGCCGGAAACTGGGTTCGTTCCCACAATAGCGATGGCATTAGCCGCAACGGTAGTGAACAGGAAACCGATGATGGCAACGAGGAGGATTCCCACAACAGCAAACAACAGGTTGTCCATCACACCGAGCCAGAAGAAAATAAAGGTGATAATCAGTGTTACGACAGAGCCGATGGCAATGATCTTAAAGGCAATGTCACGCTGGGTACGCAACTGATCGCGTGAGGCACTGCTACCGCCTTTCATCTCTTTCCCTGCCAATGACACGGCACTCTTGATGATTCCCCAACTCTTGACAATTCCGATGATTCCCGCCATGGCAATACCACCGATACCGATAGACTTACCATAAGCCTTGAAAATCGTCTCGGGTGTCATATCACCCACCGCTGTCGTAATGCTCGGATCCCACATATTCAGCACATCGTGGGGGAACAGCAATGCCATGCCAGGCACGATGATCCACCATACGGCCAGAGAACCTAAGCAAATAATAAACGCATATTTCAAACCGATGATATAACCGAGTCCGAGCACGGCAGCACCGGTGTTTACCTTAAAGACTAACTTCGCATGGTCAGCCAACGACTCTCCCCATCCGATCATACGGGTGGTCACATTCTCGTTCCACCATCCGAAGGTGGCTACTACAAAATCGTACAGTCCACCGATGATGCCGGCGAAGAGCAATGGCTTTGCCTGTGAGCCGCCTTTCTCTCCGGATACCAGCACCTGTGTGGTAGCAGTAGCCTCCGGGAAAGGATACTTGCCATGCATATCACTGACGAAATATTTTCTGAAAGGTATCAGGAATAAGATTCCCAAGATACCACCGAGCAGTGAACTGAGGAAGATATTGATGAACGGAGCACTCATCTCCGGATATTTTGCCTGCAGGATATAGATAGCCGGGAGGGTAAAGATCGCACCGGCAACGACAGCACCGGAGCAAGCACCGATACTCTGGATAATGACATTCTCACCTAATGCCTGCTTGCGCTTGGCGGCAGTAGAAACACCCACGGCAATGATAGCGATAGGAATGGCAGCTTCAAACACCTGTCCCACCTTCAGTCCGAGATAGGCAGCGGCAGCGGAAAAGAGCACTGCCATCACGATACCCCATGTCACCGACCATGCATTTACTTCGGAATATTGCTTGTGTGGTGACATGATCGGTTCATACTTTTCACCTTCTTTCAATTCCCGAAACGCATTGTCGGGGAGTTGAATGTTGTCTTTTTCCATATATTAAAACATTTGATTAATAATCATTTTGTTGCCGTTTCTGCTTCAACCCGTTTCTTATTCTTAGCCTTGATATGGTCGAAGCCCTCTCCATATACACCGATGACAGCACTCTGGGAAACGAAAGCGTCAGGGTCTATCTCGTTGATCAACTGGAAGATGATACTGGCTTCACGCTGCTTGGCCAATACAAACAACATCTTCACCTCTCTGCCACTGAAGAATCCCTGTGAGTTGATGACCGTACATCCACGATGGGGATTACTGTTGATGGCATGACCGATCTCCACATATTTGTCGGAAATGATGAAAAACTGTACGCTGCGGCGCATCGAGTTCACCACCTGATCGATACAGAAAGCCGTAATGATCAGCACCACATATCCATAAAGCACACGCTCAAAGTCGTGCAGCACCAGATAACTGGAGGAGATGATAATAATATCGCAGAGGAGGATCACCCTTCCTAAAGATATATCCCTATACTTGTTGATGATAGCGGCAACGATATCCGTACCACCGGTACTACCGTTGCTGGCGAGTCCTAAACCCACGCCACAACCGCAGAAACAAGCTCCGATGACGGCAGCCATGAACGGCTCGTCTTTCAGCAGTTGCATACCGGCTGTGTATTCTTGCATGATAGAGATGGCTGTTGTCAGCACTACGATGCCATAGATCGTCTTGATGCAGAATTTCAGTCCGAGAAC
>JAEEZP010000185.1 GCA_016291915.1 Prevotella sp.
ACAGTTGAAGGCACAGCAGCATGAGAAACTGAAGCAGATAGCCTATGAGCAGTTTTCGGATACGACACAGATTGCTGATTCCGCTCAGCGAGCCAAGGCTTTCAACCAGGTGTTGGTGAAACGAGCTCAAGCGAAGTATCAGCGTAACCGGAAAATGGCATATGCCCGTCATACAGGCAAGCCGATAGCAAAGGGTGAGTTTATGCGTTGGACGGACATCACCACACCGCGTTGGGGCACTGCCGTGCATAATCTCTTCGGGGAGAGTCTGCAGTTGCATCACGACTATCTCTTGGAGGATACCTTACGTTCTCGTCCGGTTATCGTGAAATATAACAGTTGGTATCAGTATGCGGTAGAACTGCTGATAGTATTGCTATTCGTCGTGGGTATCTGGTGCGGTAGGAAAAGTCGTTTCTTATGGATGTGCCTGTTGGGATTTGCCTTTGATGTCGCCTTGCATCTCGGATTAGGCTTCGGCATTAATGAGGTATATATCATGACGGCCCATTGGGCTTTCGTCATCCCCATCGCCATCGGCTTCTTACTACAACGTTGTCAGTGGCAATGGCTCCGCATGGTAATGATCTTGTTGGTGGCCTACCTTTGGATATACAATGGTATTCTGTTGGTAGGATTTATCATCTCTTAAGAGGAGCACCGCGCCTGCTGTATCGCCTCTTGATCGGGAACGCGCTTTTCTAAATTGAAATATGCCTTATGGTGGTGACCAACCCTTTTCTCTACTGGGGGTAACTGCATGTAATCGTCATAGATTCTATGTAGATAGTGATCATAGCCCGATGGCAGATATACAGTAATCCCTTCAAAGGGGAATGGGATCTTATCTTTAATCCACTCCTTAGGGAATATCTCTCTCATACCATAAGAACCGTTGAAGTTAATGACATTCTTGGCCTTCTCGTAATCGTTCTGATAACTGATGTCATGCAACTGTCGTAAGAGACTACGGCGATATGGTTGTCGGAAAAAGAAAGCTATCGTCTTTCTAACAAACCGTCCCCATTCTTTCGGTTGCAGTAACAGTTTTATATATTCTGCAAAGGTGTTGTGCGAGGAGATGGCTTCCAACTTATTCCATGTCTTACGGTAGCGGGCTTCTAAAACCTGTGCGTCATGGCTATCATCAGGAACACCATCGATGGGAAAAACATCGATAAACAATCCGTAAACGCAGGGCTTGTCGGCATCTTCAATCAGTGTGGTATGACGATTACATAGTTTGGCGAAAAACAACGGGTAGTCTTTTGTGTTATAGGGCGTAACCAGTTCGTAGTCTTCCCATTGGGCAGTAGTTGCCAGTTCTATAAAACGGTCGTAATCGGGTCGTGGCATCATCACGTCAATATCATCATCCCAAGGGATGAGGCCGTGATGGCGAACAGCCCCTAAAGCTGTACCACCGCAACAGAAGTAGGTGAGGTGGTGCTTCTCGCAAATATCTGTAAAGAAATGCAGTGTGTCAACAATAATGGCATTCCATCGAGGCTGTTGTTCGGGTGTTACTATCATAAGGTATTACTTCTATAATCCGTGCAAAAGTAGGCTTTTTATTTTGATTATCAAACATTTCATCGTATTTTTGATTGTATCAAAGATACTCCCGTTCGAAAAAACTCTAATAAATTAGGTTTTTTACTCACTTAATCGTATCTTTGACTACGTCGAAGATACTCCCGTTCGAAAAAACTCTAATAAATTAGGTTTTTTACTCACTTAATCGTATCTTTGCAGAGTGATGGGTGATAATCTGAAAGAACGTACGGCCAAAGGACTCTTCTGGGGTGTGCTGAACAATGGCACGACACAGGTGTTGAATATCCTTATTGGGATATTCTTGGGCAGGTTGCTGTCTCCTGAGGATTATGGTATAGTGGGCGTGCTGACGATCTTCACCGTTATTGCCGGAAACTTGCAGAGTAGTGGCTTCACACAAGGACTGGTAAACCTCGAGGCACCGACAGCTCGCGACTATAATTCCGTCTTTTGGTTTAATGTGCTGGCATCAGTCTCTATCTATGTGATACTGTTTCTTGCCGCCCCTCTCATCGCACGTTTCTTCCATGAACCAAGACTCATCAATGTTTCGCGGTTTGTCTTTCTGGGGTTCTTTATCTCATCCTTCGGCATCGCACATAATGCCTACATGTTGAAGAATATGATGAACCGGGAGTTGGCTATAGTGGGATTAGTTGCTCTTGTCATCTCAGGAACCGCAGGAATTATAATGGCTTTCCGTGGGTGGGCCTACTGGAGTTTGGCCTGCCAGCAGATCATCTACATCACCATGCTTAATATCGGGCGCTATTATTATGTGCCGTGGCGACCACAACTGAAGATAGATTTTGGTCCTGTCCGTGAGATGTTCTCCTTCAGTATTAAGATTTTATTTACGAATATCATTAATACACTGAGCCAACACCTGCTAACCTTTATCTTTGGTCGACTGTTTACGATCAAGGATGTGGGAAATTACTCGCAGGCAAACAACTGGAACAGCAAGGCAAATCTCTTCGTCAGTGGAGCTATCGGACAGGTGGCACAGCCTGTCTTGGTAGAGGCTTCTACCGACAAGGAGCGACAACAGCGGGTGTTCCGGCAACTGCTGCGCTTTGCAGCCTTTCTTTCTTTTCCGATCATGCTGGGACTCACGCTGGTAGGACATGAGTTTATACTCTTGACGATTGGTGAGAAGTGGTTGCAGAGTATTCCTCTGTTGCAGATCCTTTGTGTCGGCGGTGCTTTCATGCCTTTCTATACGTTGTATCAGAATCTGTCTATCAGTATGCATCGGTCGGATATCTACCTGTGGTGTAACCTTGTTCAGATCATCTTGCAGATTTCAATCGTATTGTTATTCAGTCATTTCGGCATGAAGGTCATGGTAGTGGTATATACCCTGTTCCTTATTCTTTGGCTTAGCGTATGGCAGTGGTTTGCCCGTCGTCTGATTGGATTGCGTTTCCGTCATGCTTTACTCGACGTGCTGCCTTTCTTCATCATTGCTGCAGCTACGATGATTTTTACCTGGTTGCTGACGCACTGGATATCCAACAATATTCTCTTGCTTATCTCAAGAGTAATCATTGCTGCAGGTATCTATTTCATCATCTTAAAGATAGTACATGCAGCAATACTCGAAGAGTGTATTACTTTCCTGAGAAAGAAGGTCGGGAAATAATTAAGATCCTATTCTTGCTCTTTCTGTTTGGAGTGGTAGATCTTTTCTCTGATGATACCTTTTAATAATAGATATAGGTATCTGACGAGACGATCTCCAAAGGGTATCCTTAACAGTAGCCTGGCAAAGGATAGTAATCCGCTGTTGCTGTAAGCGGGAAGTCGTTCACTAAGTTGATTGACTGGGACACCAGCCCGAAATGCTTGTACATAGATCTTCAGCAACCCCACCTTCGTAGCCCATGCATAATGTTTATCTTTATCGTGATTGACGATAAAATCAGCTATTGTCTGGTTGGCTTTAAGCAGAGAACCTACATGACGGGGAGTAATACCTTCCTTGAACATCCCCATCTGTTCTATACGATAGTAACTGACTACATCGTCTATCCATGTGCGGCGAGCAAACCAGATTAACCTGGGGACAACGCTATAGTCATCTGCTTGGTTGACGCCTTCCATTGGAAGAATGTGGTAATCCATGTGTAAACTGCGGCGTATCAGTCGTGCCCATAACTGGTGAGACAGGGTGTTCTGTGCCAACAACAGTTTCAGATAGCTTTCTTTTGAACCATGCCAAGGAGTAACCTTCCGTTCTGTTCCATCAGCATATTTTTCCATGTATCCTCCGTCTACGATGTCTGCATCGGTCAGTTGCTGCTTGTTGACGAGACGCTCCACTGCATCTGTCGGTAACCAGTCGTCGCTGTCTACATGCATGATGAATTCACCTGTGGCAGCCAGCAGGGCGGTAAGTCGTGCTGCACCTACTCCTCGATTCTTTTCATGATGAAGTATCTTTACTTGTCTTTGTCGCTCAGGGTATTTTTGAAGTACCTGTTGGAGCACTTCTATACTATGGTCTGGTGTGCAGTCGTCTACGAAGATGTATTCCAATTCTTCATAGGTTTGTGCAAACAAGGTTTCTGCACAAGTAGCTATCACTCGCTCTACACCGTAAACAGGTACTAATATCGAAACCTTTATCATGTTGTCTGTCTCATCTGGATAAACATCTCAAGCAAACGCGTATCTTCCTGATAGGTGAG
>JAEEZP010000186.1 GCA_016291915.1 Prevotella sp.
CCTTCGCATTCTCCACGAAGTTCAACTCCATGGTCTCATGGTAGTGGATCGGATAGTCGAATTCCTTTTTCCTGCGGTCAGCCACATACATGAAGTCATGTTCCTGCAAAGGTGTAATCTCTCGTAATATGCCTCTCTCCATAAGCGATAACAAAATAGCTTTCTGATGCAAAGATAAATAAAAGAATTAAAAAAATTACTATTTCCATTTTTTTATTTATATTTTTGCATTAATCCATGTTGCCGATCCTTATGAAACATTTATAATACTTTTAGGGTGTGCATATGCACACCCTAAATCCTAAAACAATCAATAACTATAACCAACCTAATTGATAACCACAAATCTATGAATCAAAATACTAACTAATCGAACTTAATCTGGTATGTCTCACCTTTATGGGTTTCAATATCATAAAGATGTAAGGGATTAATATTTTTTTCTTTTAACAGCTGTCCATCCTTTTCCACTGGCATAGACCATACAGTGAAAAGTGGGTTGGAATTTGGCAATTTTGGACTGACAAGAGGATAAAAATGAGCTTTCTCCTTGGTTCCTATACGAAGGTTTCCACCCAGAGTAGAACGGATGACTACCTGCTTTAAATGTCCATCTTCCCATGTCATGTCTTCCACGATGAAGCCACCGACTGTCCTTATACCCTTTATCCTGCCTTTTGACCATGACTTTGGCAGTGCAGGGAGTAAGTTCACAAATCCATCATGACTCTGTACGAGCATCTCTGCTATTCCAGCCGTACAACCAAAATTACCGTCAATCTGGAATGGCGGATGAGCGTCAAACATATTTGCATAAGTTCCGCCGTCTGCGCCACGCTCTATTGTGTCTGGAATCAAGTTAAGCTGATTTTGGATAAGTCGATAGGCATGATCACCGTCAAGGCACCGTGCCCAAAGACACACTTTCCATCCCATGCTCCATCCTGTTGAGGGATCCCCCCTCTGAGTAAGTGATGTTTTCGCAGCCTCAAAAGATGCTGGAGTACGGAATGGGGATATACTATTTCCAGGATAGAGTGCCCAGAGATGGGATACATGGCGATGGTGGTCGTTAGGATTATCCCAGTCTTCTGCCCATTCCTGCAGCTGTCCATGCTTTCCAATTCGCAAAGGTGTCAGTTGATCACGTAATCTTGCGATGGTATCAACAAAGAGTTGGTCTGTATTCAGTAGCTTTGCGGCTTGTATCGTATGTGTAAACAAGTCTGCCACCAGTTCGTTATCCATCGTTACACCTGCATACAAACTGGCCTTTCTGCCATGAGGATGATTCTCCGGTGAAATTGATGGACATACCACTTTATACCCAGACCGAGGATCCGTTATCAAGAAGTCCACAAAAAATTCCGAAGCACCCTTCATCAACGGATACACTTTTCTCAGATACTCCATATCACCATTAAAGGCAAATCTGTTCCACAAGTGCTGACAGAACCATGCATTGGAAGTTGGCCACACGCCACTCCATGAATAATCCACCGCGCCAGTCATTCGCCAAAGGTCTGTGTTATGGTGTGCCACCCATCCCCTACATCCATACATTTCGCTTGCTGACTGACGACCTGCTTCAGATAATTCTGTAACCATCTTGACGAGCGGCTCATGCATTTCTGCCAGATTGGTGGGTTCTGCTGGCCAATAATTCATCTCAGTATTGATATTGATTGTGTAGCGGCAGCTCCATGCCGGGTTCAGCTTATGATTCCATAAGCCTTGCAGATTACCAGGTTGTGTGTCTGGTTGCGAACAGGATATCAACAGATAACGACCGAACTGAAAATAAAGAGCCGTGAACCAACCGTCATCAGCTACTTTTGCGAAATCGCGGATTCTCTCATCGGTTGGTTTCTGCGGATAACGGTCTGTTCCTAAATCCAGACTTACGCGATTGAACTGCTGATGGTAGAAATTCATATGGGTTTCCTTTGCCTGAGCATACGGTCTTCCCGCCTTCTCCATATAATGACGAATACGTTTGTCAGGATCAGCAGAGATATCCTTATAGTTCTTGAAATTCGTTGCTAAAGCCACATAAATGATAACCTCATCCGCACGGTCCACAACCAGCTTTCCGTCTTTCTGGTATAGCTTTCCTCCCTTATTCTGTATTTTCGCATTAACGATGAATCTCACCTTGCCAGGTACATCAGGAGCAGCCTCTTCAGTGATTCCTGTCAGTCGAAGTGTCCCTGACTCAGCTTTAATCTTACAATTATCATTAGGATAGGTCAGAGAAGCAGAGAAACTGATTTTCTTTTTCTTTGATGCGGAATATCTGATGATGAGCAGTTGATCGGTGAAAGAAGCAAAAGACTCCTGCTGATACTCCACATTATTAATATTATAAGTAACCCTTGATATAGCATCACCGATATCCAATAACCTGCGATAGTTGGTAATCTTACTTGAATCACGACCTGTGAAATCGATACGAAGGCTGCCTGCAGGCTGATAAGGAGCTCCGCGTCCTAGTCTTTTCTCTGATATCATCGTCTGATCCGCCAACTTCTGTGCAGAATCGTTTTGTTCAGAGAAGATCAAGTTACGAATGGTCTCCAGACTCTTCCGTGCTGCCGGGTTATAATTATTATAAGGTGACCCTTTGGAGATAGTCTCCTCGTTTAGTTGGAACTCTTCGTGTAAAGGATTGCCAAAGACCATAGCCCCAATACGTCCATTACCCACAGGAAGGGCACTATTCCAATGAACAGCCGGTTTATTATACCAAAGCACATAATCGCTGGCACTAACTTGTTGTACATTCGCTGCTAAAAACAGCAACATTAATTGATATAAGTATTTCATATACATATAATTTTTTGCAAATATATTAAAAAAGGAAGGAGGCAAGGTGCATTATTTTCCGAGAAAGGGATGAAAAAATAACTATCTACAAAAAAAGGAAAATAGTACACCCCTGCCAAATAGTAAATATCTAAATTTGCTATTGATTAAGATTCACCCAAAGCAAATAAACAAATAACTATTAGAGATATGGGAAAAAAACGTTTCATCAAGAGAAGTTTGATAGGCTTGTTCATGTGGGCAGCCTGTTATTCTGCAAACGCACAGGTATTTGATGCTGTCGTAGCAAAAGACGGGACTGGTAATTTCAGTACTATACAGGATGCCATCAACTCAGTACCGAAAAACAATAGTAAGCCCTATCTGATCCTCGTAAAGAATGGTGAATATAACGAGTTGGTTGAGATACCAGACAACAGGCCATTTATTCATCTGATAGGGCAAGATCCCCAGAAGACCATTATCAAGCATACCATTCACTGCGGTGGTGAAGATGATGTGTTCTTCCGCTATTCAACAAACAATTCCTCATCGCCAAATTATAAGAAACACTGTGTCTTCGATGCCGGTGCCCCCAATTTCTATACCGAGAATATCACATACCAAAACACCTATGGTGTAAGCCGACAGACTGGTCCTCAGGCACTTGCTATACGTTCCATGGGTGACCGCCAGGCATTCTATAATTGCAGATTCCGCTCTTTCCAAGATACATGGTTTACTGCTAATGATGATCATGTCCGACAATATATAAAGAACTGCTGGATTGAAGGGGCCGTCGATTACTTATATGGCGGCGGAAATGTTTTAGTCGAGAACAGCACTTTTTATAATGTACGCAGCGGTTCTGTCATCACGGCTCCAAGTCATGTAAATGCAGAATACGGCTATGTCTTCAGAGACTGTGTTGTTGATGGTAACACACAAGCAGCAAACGGTCATCAAAAACTGGGACGCCCATGGCACAATAATTCCATTACTGTATATATCAACACTACAATGAGAATACCCATTGCACCTGAGGGATGGTCGGACATGGGTACTATTCCAAGACTGTTTGCTGAATATAATAGCAAGGACAAGGATGGGAATTTGATTGATTTAAGCAAGAGAAAGAGCAATTATACGTTTACCCAGAAGAATAAGTCGGAGACCGGAGAGGTTACTGAAGAAAAGATTACCGGCAGTTGCAGAACCAGCATCACCAAAGAGGAAGCCGACCGTTATACATACGAGAATATGATTTCCAGTTCCGACGGGTGGAATCCCCGCCTGTACATGGAAGAGATGCCGGCAACAAAGACAATCAAGATATCTAAATCCGGTCTTCTGCGATGGGAGCCGGTAGCAGGAGCCATTGGCTACCTTATTATAAATAGTAACGAAAAGATTGTCGCCATCAGCAGTAAATGTATGGCAAAGATAGCAACCCCTGACCAATCATATACGATAAGAGCAGTCAGCCAATACGGACATTTGGGAACACCAGAGACAATCCATGTAAAATAAGCCAACCATCTTACAGGAAAGAATGCCTTAAGACAGTAGGGGGTTAATCACCCTCGCTATATTCCGACGGCCTTTTTCCTGTAAGTTTCTTGAAACAGCGACTGAAATATTTTGGATTTGAGAAACCGCAACGATAGGCGACATCTGACACGGGTACCTTATCACGTGTCAGCAATCGTTTGGCATATTCTATACGAGTATTGAGCACATAGTTATTCGGGGTACTGTCGAATAATGTTCTGACCCTTGCGTAGAGCACCGTCCTGCTCACATTCATAGCAGAGGCGATATCTGACACAGACAGTTCGGAATTATCCACATTGTCCTCCACATACGCCTTCAGTTTCTGAGAGAAGAGCATATCATCCTCACTCATCTGACTCACTTTCTCATGAATCTCCTCGGGTGTTTCCAATGTAGGCAACATTTCCTTAATGCGAGAACCCAACACCTCTATCTGTTCCTTATGGGTAAGGCGGATATCTTTAATCTCATTCTGCAGTTGACGGATATAACGCACCACCCATACGACACAGAACAGGAAAAGCGCCAACAATGAGCCATATAGCATCCATGCCCACGGTGTCTCATTAAACTTAGCCTTGCGCCGTAAGGTGATGATCTTCTCGTTATCCACCCATATACCATCACCGTTCGTTGACTTAATATGTAACTTATAGGTTCCTGGCTTAAGACCAACATAGTTCAGTTCATTGGATCTGGTATAATGCCAATCATTGTCGATGCCAGCCATTTTATAAGCATAGATAATCTCCTCGTTCTTATTATAGTCGATAGCAGAAAAGCTCACATGAAAATCCTGTTTACCTGCAGGTAGTTCAATCATTTCAGGACAATTGAAGACAATGTTGGGCACATAATCACTCTTTGCGATCCGTCGTGGATTGAAATGGAGGATACCTTGAGATGTGGCAATAACCATGATACTGTCCGGAAGACAGACAGGTGTAGCCTCGCTAAAGGTAAAACCACCATCAAAGAATGTCTTCTGATAGTTTGTTGAGACACCCGTACGGGGATTCAGCCTACTCAAGGAAGCCTCTGAAACGATCCAAAGTGAACTGTCCATATCTTCTGTCAAAGCCATCGTAACATCAGATGACAGCCCCTCCTTTACAGAATAATGATGGAATTGAACCTTGTCTGACAAGTAATTGTTGTTTAATATTTTATCCACGCCACCTCCTGAAGTAGCCAAGAAGACATCACCCGCACGGTCACGATATAAGTCCATCACTAAATTGTTTCCGAGACTCGATGCCACATGAGGGTTACGAATATTATGATAAAATCTCAAATCCTTGTACTTATCCTTTAGCGATACCGTAAGCAAGCCGTTGTCAGTTCCCACCAACAACGTTCCGTCGGGTATCAACTCCAAGCACCTGCAGTTCTTAACATCCTTCGGGAAAGTCTTCAACAAATTATCATGGTGTATGAAACGTACCGTTCCATCTGATTGAGGCTCAACAATATTCAAGCCACCTCCAAACGTAGCCAACAAGAGTCGGTGCTGCTTATCTTCCTTAATATCATAAATGGAATTACAGTTAATGCTATAATCATCACCTGGACGTTTGACATACTGAGTTATTGTATATTGCCTATTACTTCCCTTACGAACGAGCCGAAAAAGACCGTGCGGCTTTGTTCCCATCCATATCTGACCAAGATGATCTTCCACGAAGCAATAGGCATTGGAACCGAAACAGACAGGAGTGACTGAAAGCTGTCCGGATGGAGAAAGATATCTTACCTGAGAGGCATCACGCGTCTCATAAACCCTGATATAACCATTTTTATCAGATATCCACAAACGCTTATCCTTATCTACAAAAACAGCTCTGACGTATTCCTCAGAAGAACCAATCTCACTTTTCTCAGGAATCAACGGCTTAGGGGTTATAGAGACCCTTTCCAGTCCTCTGTAGGTATAAATCCACACCCCCTGCTGTTTGTCCACCAACAAAAAATGAGGATTGATATTCCGGTATTCCGGTAATGCCCTATATACGCGGCCTATCTCCTCTGGCATATGATATACCCTTACCTTAACCTTACCCTTATAAGGTTCAAATTTCTCGGTTTTGCGATTGAACAAATAATAATGTTCCCCCGACCAACATACTATATTATGATCTGCGTCTTCCTCCACGAAATGGAACCTATTCGACTCTAAAGGGCAACCGTCACCAGGATGAGCCTTATAGGTAGTAAATCGATAGCCATCGTATTTTCGCAAGCCATCCCAAGTTGCAAGCCAAATAATTCCTTCAGAATCTTGAATCACATAAGAGACCAAACTCTCAGAAAAGCCATCAGCCTCTCCAAAGTGCTGAATGTTCACTTTTCCTGTAGTCTGAGCAATTGACTGTGACCAATAAAATGTTGATCCTAATATTCCGAGGAGTAATGTGGATAAAAGCCTTACCATATAGATTAGTAATATTTATATCGCAAAGGTACAAAAAAAAACGATGATAGGTATATTTTTTTCCGCAAATACAATAAAACGTACGTTTTCCGACCTAAATCGGACGTTTTTGAACTCTCCTTATTATTATTAGGAATAATTTAGCGACCGAATAAATGTTGCGATCACGTTTTTCGAAATCTATTTTTTACATAACAATAACTTTTTAATTAGCTCTTATGGCAAAAACGACAAATTTGAAGAGAGACAGGAACCGAGCTCTGGCAGCTTGCCTGAGACTTTTCCTCTTGATGGCCTTTTTCTGGTTCACGGGCAACACCTATGCACAAAGTGGGCAGGTAAAAGGAGTTGTGAAGGACTCGTATGGTGACCCTGTAATTGGTGCGACCATCAAGGAGGTTGGACACCCACAAAACGTAGCAGTAACAGACCTTGACGGAAACTTCACATTAAAAACTTCCGCAAACAGTGGACAGATTACTGTATCTTACGTTGGAATGAAGAACAAAACCGTAAAAGTTTCCTCTGGTCAGACAGTAGAGATTCAACTTGATGAAGAATCCAATGTCCTTAGCGGTATTGATGTCGTGTCCATCGGTTATGGAAATGCTCGTCGTCGCGATCTTACCGGAAGTATTTCATCCGTTAATGAAAAAACATTGAAACACATCACTACGACCAATGCAGCCTCTGCTATTACAGGTCGTCTTGCTGGTGTGAACGTAGTGACCACTCAGGGATCTCCAGATGCTGAGGTAAAGATTCGTGTACGTGGTGGTGGTTCTATTACCCAGAGTAATGAGCCCCTTTATATTGTTGATGGCTTTCAGACTGGAAGCATCAGTGATATCCCTCCGACAGATATCGAGAGCATTGATGTGCTTAAAGACGCATCATCAACAGCCATCTATGGAGCAAAAGGTGCCAATGGTGTAATCCTAGTTACCACCAAGAGCGGTCGTCAGGGTAAAGCAGAGGTTTCTTTCAATGCCACATTGGGATGGAATAGATTCTACAACGAGACAGAAGTGTTGTCTCCTTACGAATATGTATATTATCAGCGTGAGCTTGACCCATCAGTAAAGGCAAGTTTCATCGACCGTTATGGCAAATGGGAGGATATCGATATCTATAAGAGTCGTCAGGGAACTGACTGGCAGAAGAAGTTGTTCGACCGCACAGGATTCAAACAAAGTTATAATGTCAACATGAACGGTGGTGGTAAAGACTTGATCTATAGCATCAGCTACACACACGATGATGAGACTTATATCATGCAGACTTCCGATTTCAAGCGTGATAACCTGAACTTCAAGGTTAAGAAAGATTTTAATGATAAACTGCATCTCGACTTCAATGCTAAGATGACTAATCGCGTTATCAATGGTACCAGCATCTCCTCTGGTTGGAAACTACGCGACTGTACATTGTTTGCTCCTGTAGGTACACTGACAGACCTAAGCATCGATGATCTCGGAGATGGTAGTGATCTTAGTTACGAGAATATCTCGCAGTTGCAGGACCCTTTCTATAATGTAACGAATGAGTACAAGAAACAACGTAACTTTACCAATACATACAATTTAGGAATTACCTGGGACATTACCAAATGGTTATCATGGCGAGTAGAAGGTACATATGGTTACACATTTGCCCGCACAGACGATATATTCTTGGCTAATACAGGTACAGCAAACCAGCGTTCAGGATTCCCTGTCGCAAAACGTCAATATTGGGATGGCAACAACCGTACGTTGCGTACCATGCTGAACTACAAACAGAACTTTGGCAAACACCATGTAGATGCCATGGCAGGTATGGAGGTATTCCACTCTGAGACCAACGACATGAGGGTAGAGTCTGACTATTATCCCCTGGACTATCTGGCAGGAAACATATTAGCCATGTGGAACGACGGTACATCGGAGCCCACTTATACTACAATCTCCGAGCCAAACCGTACACAATCTTATTTCGGACGTGCCAACTATGTATACGATGGTAAATATTATCTGACATTTACACTCCGTGCTGATGGTACTAATGTTTTCTCTCCAGGTAATAAATGGGGCGTTTTCCCCGCCTTTGCTGGTGCATGGCGTATCACAGAGGAGAAGTTCATGGAAGGAACGAGAGGATGGCTCGACAACCTAAAACTCAGATTAAGTCACGGTGTGTCAGGTAATGCCCGTGTGGGTAACTACTGGCGACAGACATATCAAGCTATGACTTTGGCAAACCGTCTGTATTTCATTAATGAAGAAGGACAGAGTGCTTTACAGCCGACGACAACGTTGCGTAACGACAAGTTGACATGGGAGACGAAGCACTCCACCAATGTCGGTTTGGACTTTACTTTGCTGAATAAGAAGCTCGATGTTACCATCGACTGGTATAACGACGTTACAAAAGACCTGATTATGGCTGTTCAGTTACCTTCTAACTCAGGATACGTACAGCAGTACCAGAACCTTGGTCAGACCACAAACCGTGGTATTGAGTTCACTGTAAATGCAAATCTCATACAGACAAAGGACTTCTATCTGGATGCCAACTTCAACATCTCATTTAATAAGAATAAGGTTGATAAACTATATGGAGAAGACAACGACACCATGATCCTGACCGACGGCAGTGGCGGTTTCTTCATCGGTAATGATGACTATCGTGTTATCGTGGGCGATGAGGTAGGATTGATGTACGGCTATGTCTATGATGGCATGTATGGTTTCGATGATTTCACTTTCGATGATACAACCAAACGTTGGGTACTCAATGAAGGTGTTACTGATACCCGTGGCGTCCTTACTAATTCTGGTGGTTATTTCGGACCTGGACATATCAAGCTGAAGGATCTTGATGGCGACGGAAAGATTGATCCCGATAAAGACCGCCGCATCATCGGTCATGCTCAACCCAAACACACTGGTGGTTTCGGTATCAACATGGGATGGAAGGGCTTTGACCTCACCGCCCTGTTCAACTGGTCGTATGGCAATGATATCCTGAACATGAATAAGATTGACTATAACTCCTATCATGGTTCACAGCGCTACAAGAACATCACTACATTGATGAACTTAGAGAACCGCTTTACTACTATCGATCCCGAGACAGGTCTTAATGTTTACTATGGTGAATATGCAAATCCAGCACGTCTGCAGGAGTTGAACCAGAACAAGACCATGTGGCATCCTCTCATGAACAATTCCATTATTACCGACTGGGCTATTGAAGATGGTTCTTACCTGCGCCTCGGCACACTGACTTTAGGTTACTCACTGCCCAAGAGTGTCCTCCGTTTGATTGGCGCCAAGAATCTGCGTATCTATGGTACTGCTACTAACCTGTTCTGTATCACTGGATATAGTGGTCAGGATCCGGAAGTTAGCACACATACAAACAATTTGGTAATGGGTTACGACCGTTCTGCATATCCAAAGGCTAAGACATGGGTTGTAGGTGTTAACCTGACCTTCTGAGGAATATAACATAATCATTAAGAATAGATAATTATGAATACATATAACAAAACATACAACAAAGTGGTGAAAATAGGGCTCTTCGCTCTACTTACTCCATTCGCCATGACTTTCACCTCTTGCGATGACTATCTTGACACGGAGTCACCATCGCAGCAGACTAGTCAGGTGATTTTTGAAAACGAAGGAATGGCTCGTTCAGCTCTGATGGGTATCTATTGTGACTTGACAAATACCTATGTTTACGGACAGAAAATGTCTGTTAACTGGCAGGGAGTTGACGATATCGAATTAGCCAGTGGCTATAATAACGACCCGTCAAAGGAGATGACCAGTGACACAGGTGCTGCCAACTATTACGGCGACTGGTACAATCATACTGTACAGTGGAGTGATATCTTTAAGATGGGTGAGCGTGCAGCCACTGCTGTGGAAGGTATTCGCAACAGCGAAGCATTCAAGAGCGGCAATGAGACCATGCAACGATATTTAGGCGAGGCACTTACCTTACGTACCATCGCTTATTTCGAGCTTGTCCGTCGTTGGGGTGATATTCCGTACAAAGAAGGAACATCCGAGAGTGATCTGTCGAACGTATATGCAAGCAAAACCAGCCGTGATGAGATTTACCCTGCCCTGATTCGCGACATGGAAGAGGCTATTCAATACCTGCCATGGATGGGAGAAGAGAAAGAGTATAGTGTTGAGCGCATCACAAAAGGTTTCGCAAAGGGTCTGTTGGCACGTATCGCTTTGACAGCCGGCGGTTGGTCTGTACGCGACGGTAACCAGTTCCCCGACGATTCCAATATTGAGCATTACTCTGGCACTGCCTCCGGTATGGGTGAGATGAACGGATTCTATGTAGGACGTGTCAAGAACTGGAAAGACTATTATAAGATTGCAGAGCAGCAGTGTGCTGAGATCATCAGCGATCCAAAGAATCCTCATCACCTGGATCCCGACTACGGGGATATCTGGAAGACCGTTAATCATCTGGATTACAACTCTTTTGGTGAAAATCTCTTTGAGGTAGCAAACGGTATGGGCTATAATGGTGATATTGGTACACTGATGGGACGTGAGCAAGATGGCAATATCGGTTATGGAAGTTTCGGATGGGGTTCCAGCTATGTCAACTCCAACGGTTACTATTTCTACTCTTTCACTCCTTCTGACAAACGCCGCGACTATGCATGCTACTTCCCGAAGTTCGGTAAGGAAAGCAACGTGGTTCACGAGATTATGCGCGGTGATATGATGAACGTTCACTTTGGTAAGTGGTGTTATTTCTGGACAAGCGACTCTTACAGGGCGCTGGCAAAAACAGCCAGTGGACGTCCTTCGACAGGTATCAACTGGATCTTGATGCGTTATAGCGACATCCTACTGATGTTTGCCGAGGCACGTTATATGCAGGAGAACAATGCAGATTCTAAAAATGCAGTTGCTGGTATGTCAGCCCGTGAAGCCTTGGAAAAGGTTCGTGAGCGCGCTTTCGGTGCCGGATCACCTGAGATAAAGAACTACGACCCAGATTTCTTCAACGCCATTGTCAATGAGCGTGCATGGGAGTTTGGTTGTGAAGGTATCCGTAAACTTGATCTTGTACGCTGGGGACTTCTCGATCAGAAGATAGAGGAGATGAAAGAAGCGTTAGTGAAGATGTATGACGGACAGTTGGAAGTTAAGATCTTCGACAAGACCTATCAGCCAACGGACTTCCCTGAGAAGTTATATTATAAATATAAGAGTGGTGCAGAAAGTCAGTTCATCGATTTGGAGTCTTGTAACTTCTACCGCACTCTGAACGCAAATCCTGATCCTAACGTATATAAGGAGATTTCTTGGTTGCGCAAGGGTAACAGCGTTAACGAAGATGACATTGTGACCCGTTCCGTACGTATTCTTGTCTGTGCCACTGGGTTGCGTTCTTCCTATAATTATGCGCCGCTGCTTGCCCAACTGCGATTTGGTGATAAGATCCAGGAAAAGCTTAATCTGATGACGATGGGTAACGGAGTATGCAACTACCGCCATCTCTTCACCATCTACTATGATGACATCTATAAGTCAAAAGGCTATCTGAAGAACTCCTACGGGTACGACCATAGTCTGGATTAATGAGTAATAAAAGAATAATAAATTAAGAAAGAACTATTATGATTACCAAGAATATGATTACAAGGGGAAAACTCGGTATCATTCTATTACTGAGTGTGTTCTTCGCATCTTGTTCCGAAGACGTGAACAAGTGGGATGTTGACCCCAGCTACGATCGTCTGTATCAGACTACCCACTTCGATGTGGAGGAGCTCATGGCAACATCTGTTAAATTAAAATTCAATGGAATCTCCGATGCGACAAAGTATATCTTTGAATTCAGTATGGGCAAAGAGAATGTGTTTGACAATATTGTACTTACTGAAGAGGTAAAGGCCGACACCCTGACACCTTATAGTGAAGGTAGAGTGGTTGTACAAAACGAATACCTAAAAACGTTTGAGGACCTCGCCGGTACTACCCTATACTCTGTCCGTGTTAAGGGTGTCAACGAGCAGACTGGTGCAGAGTCAAAATGGAATACACTTTCATTTAGGACTCCTGCTGAGCAGATCTTTATCGGTGCAACGCCTGGTATCAAGGATGCAGTGCTCAACTGGGAATCAGACAAGACCACCACGAACATCAAATTAAGCAGCATTAACGGTAAAGATACTACTGAGATTAAAACAGTTGAATTAACTGCGGCTCAGAAGAGTAGCGGAGAGATTATGTTTGAAGGTCTTACCCCAGGAACAAAATACATGGCTCAGATCATGAACGGTGAGTTCCTTCGCGGAACATGGATCTTCAACACCTTAGGATCATCTGAGGGTGTGGCTATTGAGGTGAAGAACGGTGACAATCTTAACACACTGCTTGCTGAAGCCGGTGCAGAAACCGTTACTCTTATATTCAAGGGTGGAGAATACTACGAGATAGGTAATGTGAATGTTCCCGCTCCTGTCAAGAACCTGTATATGGCAGGCACACTGGTTAACGGAAAGAGAGCAGAGCTACACATCCCGAGCTTCGGTATTAATACGAATGTTGAGAATCTGCACTTCCAGTATATCGACATCAACGCTCAAGGTGGATTCTGGATGATGGTAAGAGGTTCGTATGCATTTAACGACATGTATTTCACAGGTTGTATCATACGTAATCTGAACAACTGTATTCTATATGCTAATGCGAATATTGAATTAGGAGGTATCTTTGTTGATAATTGCATACTTGACCATGTATCTACTGGCGGATGGGGCGCATTCAACATTGCCGGTAACACTAAGGCACGTGAACTGCAAATCACCAATACCACTATCATGGAAGTAGGCGACCAGTTGATGGATATCCGTGTGCCACTGGAGCTCATCAAGCTCGATCATATCACATTCTGTAATTTCCAGACAGGTCTGCCTAAGTTTATTTTGGCTACAAAACAGCCAGGTACCATGCAGGCAACCAATATGATTTTTGCAGGTGACAATGCAGGAACGAAGATCAACTCTGGATATGGTGACTATTCTTCTTGGCTTGATTTCTCGGGCTGCTATATGACAAGCGACTTCCCAGAGAATACACGTAAGTTCACCAACATAACCCATTTGGAATATACTTCTGAGGAATTCTTTGTAGATCCACGTAATGGTGACTTCCATATAAAGGACAATGTTACTTTCCGTGCAAGAGGTAAAGTCGGAGATCCAAGATGGTATTAATGAAATGTAGATTAATAATATTAGTTGTAGGATTGATGGCAGGACTGAATCTGATGGCCGACGATAATGTCAAGGCCACTCAGGACGGTCTTGCCACCGTCTTATCAAACGGATTGGTAGAGATCAGCATCAACTCCAAAGGGCAAATAAACAAAATGACTCTTTGTGGCGGAAGTAATGTTATTGGCTCCACGGGTGTCTATTTTGATTTCACCTCCAAAGGAGTGGGAAACAAAGCACTTAACCCATCAAAGGCAGAGATTGTAAAACAAACTGACGACTACGCTGAGGTCGTATATACAAACACCAGTTATGGTCCGCGATACCAACTGGGATTTATCATGCGTAAGGGAGTAAGCGGCATTTACATGTATGTGCTCGCTAATACATCAGATGATTCCCCGAATTGGCAGGTACAGGAAGCACGGGTATGCACCCGCTTGAATTCAAAATTCCTTGATGGATACGTAGATGACTCCATGCAGGGAATGATACCATCCTGCGAAGTAATGAAATCCGTGGAGAGTGGTGGTACGAGCAATGCTTCCTATGTACAAGATGCTACATACAGACTTTCTGATGGTAGTGTTTACACGAAATATAACTGGGCCCAGTATGTTGTGCGTGACAGTGTTCACGGATTGATGAATACAAATCCGGCAAAGCCTGAGGAAGCTGGCTTAGGGGTATGGAATATACCTTGTTCACGTGAGTGGTATCCTGGCGGTCCGATGAAACAAGAACTGACAGTACATGCAACAGGTAAGTCTCCTATCACCATCCAGATGCTTCAAGGTGAACATTTCGGTACGTCATCTGTAACATACCAACCTGGACAGAAGAAATTGTACGGACCTTTCCTAATCTACATGAACAGTGGGACGCGCCAACATATGATCGCAGATGCAAAGCGTGAGGCTCACGAGCAGGAGCAGCAATGGCCATTTAAATGGTTCAATCATGAGAACTATCCTCACGACCGAGCCACTGTATCAGGACGTATTCAGGTAACGACAGGACAGCGACAAGACTCCATTCAAGTGGTACTCTGCGACCCAGATACTGAATTATATCGCCAGACTGAAGGCTATATCTTTTGGGCTCTGACAGATGCGGAAGGCCAATTCTGTATAAAGAATGTACGAAAAGGCAATTATGCGTTAAGAGCGTATGCCACAACAGGTGATATCACGGATGAACTCTTAGTTAAAAATGTTAATATTGAGGATGATGAAGTAGACCTTAACACGTTTACATGGACACCTACACGCCATGAGCATCAACTGTTCATCATAGGAGAAAACAATCGCATGAGTGATGGCTTCAGACTGAGTGATACGTTACGTAACTATGGTCTGTGGAATATGGTTCCTGCTTCCCTCACTTATGAGGTAGGTAAGAGCAAACCCGAGATAGACTGGTGGTATGCACAAACAAAAAACGGCACATGGACTATCGTTTTCAATTGTGATGAAGAATATGAGGGGGATGCAGTATTTAGCACTTCCATAGCGGGGGTTACCAACACGCCAAAAGTGGCCGTCGCTATCAATGGCACGACCTTAGATAACTGGAGCTTTGCCGCTAACGATGCTGCCATTTATCGTAGTGCGGTACTTAGTGGGCGTCACCAAATGAAGACATGCACCTTCAACTCCTCACTTCTGAAGAAAGGCGAGAATCGTCTTACACTCACCATGTCTGGTATTGGAGGAAATGGCGGTGTGATGTGGGACTGTCTGAAACTGGAAACAGGAAACCTGATAACAAGTAATATAACAAACCATCCGGAATCCGACAGCGGTTACATCCGTATTTATAACCTTAAAGGAATGCTTATTGGTACCTATCTCCATCAGTTGCCTGTCAAACTGAATATACCCACGGGTATCTACATATACCAACAAGGTAACAAGCGTAAAAAAATCTATATAAAATAAAAACTCAATAATAATCTGAGTATGGGAAAGAGAATCATTATCATATTGCTCGGTTTGATAAGCACCTGTGCTATTTTTGCAGAAAACTATCCGTATCGCAGTGACTACTTATGGGTAACTGTGCCTGATCATGCTGACTGGACTTACAAGACCGGTGAGAAAGCAACGGTAGAAATACAATTCTACAAATATGGAATACCCCGAGACGGTCTTGTCTGTTATACCATTGCAAATGACATGTTGGACGATGACGACAAAGGGACTGTCAACCTGAAAGGTGGGCGCGCTAAGATAAACATCGGGACACGAAAGACACCAGGATTTCGCGATTTGCGATTGAGTATAAAGATAGATGGAAAAGAATATACGCATCATATCAAATTAGGATTCTCTGTTGATGATATCAAACCTTATACACAAGAACCAAAAGATTTCATTCGTTTCTGGAATGATAATATGCTGCACGCAGCAAAATATCCTCTTACCTATTCCAAAGAACCGGCCAAGGAATATTGTACAGACAAAATAGACTGTTATCTGATCCGTCTTCAATTGGACAATAGAGGGCGATGCGTCTATGGCTATCTGACAATACCTAAAGATGCGAAGAGAAATGCACATCCCATCGTGTTTTGCCCACCGGGAGCCGGTATTAAAACCATTAAGGAACCTTTGCGACATAAGTATTATGCGGAGAACGGATTCATCAGATTGGAAATGGAGATTCATGGCCTGAATCCCACCATGACTACTCAGCAGTTCCAGGAAATCAGCAACGCATTCAATTACGGAGATAATGGTTATTTGGAAAATGGTCTGGACAATCGTGACAACTACTACATGAAGCATGTCTATCTTGCCTGTGTGAGATGTATCGACCTATTGACATCACTGCCAGAGTGGGATGGTAGAAATATTGCCGTGCAAGGAGGTAGCCAAGGCGGAGCACTGGCCATTGTTACCGCAGGACTTGACAAACGCGTTAATATTTGCGTGGCCAATCACCCAGCCTTAAGCGATATGGCAGGATATGCTGAAAAAGGACGCACAGGTGGATATCCGCACTTTAACCGTATGAATAATATGCTGACGAAGGAAAAGATACAGGTTATGGCATACTATGATGTAGTGAACTTTGCGCGTTACGTTAAAGCAAAAACCTACCTCACATGGGGATACAATGATGTTACATGTCCACCAACCACCAGCTATGCTGTATGGAACACACTGAAATGCGAGAAGGAGTCGTTAGTAACTCCTATCAATGAGCATTGGACCAGTGACGATACAGAATACGGCCAAATGGTATGGATCAAAAACAATCTGATCAAACAATAACTAATCTTTTATCGAGGTTTTATTTATATAAATGACCATATAATAAATCATTAAAAAACAGATAGCATGACACGTAAACATTTTCATTTCATATTATTATTGGTTTTATTGTTGGGATTTCCGCCCATTCAATCAATGGCTGACTCCATAAACGATGAGAACTTTACGCTGTCATGGCCCCTTGGCAACGGTACTGACGACAAGACCAATGCTGCCATGAGTACAGAAGGCTTGTTTAGTGTGGCGTCGTTTAACCATGGCACATTGAAGGTTACCACACAACGCAGTGCCGGCACATCGGAACAAACACTCTATAACCCGTCAGAGAATACGGGTGCTCCAACAGATGGTGACAACCTTACTTTTACCATGAAACCGAAGAAAGGTATTAACTTTCAGCCTAAGTCCTTTTCATTCGAATCAAGTCGCTGGGGAACAAGCGGTGGTAAATTTGATGTAGTGGCCATCGTAGGCAATACTGAAAAAGTGTTAGCAAAAGGAATTAATCCAGACAATGGCAACACGGGAAATTTTACATCCTGCAGTTACGACCTCTCGTCTATAACCGTAGGCGAGGATGGACTGATTTTGAAGATAAAGGTTTATAGTTTAGCCACCAATAAGGAATGTGGCTTCGGAAACGTTGTCGTTTCAGGAGCTGTATCAGGAACGCCAGTTGTTGTGCCCACCTACAAAATGAATCTGAGCATGAACTTGGAGGGTGCTGGCAACGTATCATGCAATCCTGCTGGCGATGTATTCGACGAAGGGACACAACTTACAGTGAGCGCTACAGAAAACTTTGGCTATCACTTCCAGAATTGGGTTGACGAAAACAACCATATCGTTTCATCCCAGAACCCATATACATTTGTCATCTCAGAGAACACTACGTTAATAGCCACCTATACGAAAAATAATGTTTATGCACTTAATATGAATATCATTGGAGGTGCTAATGACAATTTGATTCAGTTTGTACCTGAGGGTAACCTTGTAGAAGGTGTTCACTGGTACGAGGAAGGTACAGATGTAAGACTGTCTGCTCAGAATAATAAGATCCTTACTTTTATCGGTTGGGAAGATAATTCTACGAACATGGAGCGTATCGTCAGAATGGACAAAGAGCAAAACATCACTGCTAACTTCTCTGCCGTTGACTATATCGTTGGATGGGATTTGTATACCGACCAACCTTTCAGCAGTCGGGTGGCAGACTATAAATCAGACACAGAGAATGCCGGAATGTTGACACTGACCAACGGCACATCTTCCTCCAGTTGGTTGGCTCGGGGCATATCCAATGGTTTTGAGAATGGGCGTCCTGCTGCACGAATATGGAAAAACCTCACAGAAGGGTGGTACTTCCAGATATCATTCTCATCATTGGGATACACAAACCTGAAACTCTCGAACGGTTTGTGCGTGGGATATAATACCTACAAAACCCACAATGTGGAATACTCGCTTGACGGAAGCAATTGGACGAAATTGGGTGAGTTTAGTCTGGGAACAGGGTGGACAGACGGAGAGTTTAGTCTGCCGACAGAGTGCAATAACCAACAACGCATTTATATCCGCTGGTTTGGCGACAGAAATAGTGAACTCATTGGCTCCAACAGTGGTTACGACGGTCTTGCTATTGGTAACATCTTTGTGACCGCCGATGCTGATGCTGCGACTGACGAGGTAGCTAAACTTGTCAGTTCCAATCCTGAACATAACGGCATTAATGCAAGTGCTAACGGTGCTGTTATCTTAAACTTCGACAAGAAAGTAAAAGTCGGTTCAGGTGAAGCAGAGTTGAATGGTGAAAAGATAACTCCAATTATCAGTGGAAAGACAGCTGTGTTCAATTACAGGGGGCTGAAGTATGCGACAGAATATACTTTCCGGATGCCAGAAGGTGTTCTGCTCAGTCGTAGTGGGAAAAAAGTCGCTACCGCTACGATTACTTTCACAACCATGAATCGCCTGCAACCGAAACCTCGCTTGTATGATGCTGTCGTTGCACAAGACGGATCAGGTGACTATACCTCTGTACAAGCAGCCATCAACGCAGCGCCAACCTATCTCGGAACGCCATGGCTCATCTTCGTAAAAAACGGGCAATACAAAGAACATGTCAGTATCCCTGTCAACAAACCATACCTTCACATCATTGGTCAGGAACGCGACAAGACCGTTATTCTTGATGACAAACTCAGCGGAGGTGATAATAATGTAGGTATTGATGGTGGATGTACCGTACTTGTAAAGGCCAACAACATCTTCTTCGAGAATATTACGCTGGAGAATCAATACGGCCATGAGAAGCAGGCCGGACCACAAGCGCTGGCACTGAATACGGGAGGTGACCGCATCGTTCTTAACAACGTGGCGCTTCTTTCTTACCAAGACACCTGGATTACGACACCTACCTCCAACAACCGTCATTATATCAAGAATTCACTCATAGAGGGAGCTGTTGACTTTATCTATAACTCTGGCAATGTCTATTTCGATGGCGATACATTGGAGATCAACCGACCTTCCGGCGGTTATATCGTAGCACCCAGTCATCTTGCTGACGTCAAGTGGGGATATGTTTTTCAGAACAACATTATTCGTGCACATAAAGGCGTTAATGTCACTGACGTATGGCTTGGTCGTCCTTGGCATAATCAGCCAAAAACAGTTTTCATCAACTTGCAGACATTCGTTAATATACCAGCAAAAGGATGGTATAACACGATGGGAGGGCTACCTGCCCTCTGGGCTGAATATAACACTGTTGACAAGAATGGCAATCCAATAGACCTGAGCATGCGGGAATCCTACTACTATGTCCGCGATGACAACGGAAAGGTGGTAGATGAGGTGTTTAATGTGAAAAACACATTGACTGCCGAGGAAGTTGCTCAATACACCATTAAGAATGTAATGGGAGGCAACGACAACTGGCAACCTGATTTGTTGTGTGAAGCCTGTGAAGCACCTGTTGTTGAATATCATGAAGGAAAACTGAAGTGGCAAGCTGTTCCATACGCCATCTGTTATGTAGTAACCTGTAACGGCAATGTAGTAGATTTTGTTACCGACACCAGTTGTGTTGTTCCCGAAGGAGAATGTTACGTACAAGCAGTGAATGAATATGGAGGATTGTCTGAAAAAGGATATGTCAAGACTGACACCGGCATTGACCGAATCAGCACCTATGATAAAACCTCATCTAAAACAATATATGATCTGCAAGGTCATGCTCTGCAATCACTTTCAAAAGGCGTGAATATCATCCGACAAAGCAATGGGCATTCTGTCAAGATTGCCCTATCGAGATAACATTTCTTCCTCCGATTAGCCACATACATGAAATCATGTTCCCGCAAAGGTGTGATCTCTCGTAATATGCCTCTCTCCATACACAATAGCCTTAGTCATTGCAAAGATAGATAGAATTCGGGAATAAGAATCATTATTGTAAAAAAATAACTACCTTGCACGATCAGTAAAGTGGTTATTGCCTCCTGAATTCTCTCGAGAATTCAGGGCAAAAGGGTACCTTTGGCCGGACTTTTAGTACTCTTTTCTCTCCAATTCTCTAGAGAATTGCGGAAATCGTGTCAGCCTCTTGACAACCTATGACAGCCTCCAACAGGTTGCAAAGCCGCTACCACAAAGGGTTTTGACAACCTGACAACCTATTTCGCAAAAATTATAGTAGAAGAAAAAAAACAGAAGTTTTCAAAGGACAACTTATGAACCATTCAAATTCATTGCTACCGTTTTTGTCATTTTTTGATAATTATTTTTTGATAATTATAATATTGTGTCTATGACCAATTCTTCCAACTATGGTTGGAACGATGACGTTGAAGACATGCTTAATCAGGCGCTCTGCAACTCCTTACCAAACGTGTGAAATGCATCACGTATCTGTTGGAGTCTTTGCTCACTTGGTTTGGAGATTCCATAGATGTAGCGCGCCAGCAAACTCTTATTGATGCCAAGATAGCGTGCAACTTCAGAAACATTCAGCCATGGGAAACGATTAAACATAGCTGCGACCTCATTCTCCTCGTTAGGTTCTGAAGTCTCATAAAAACTGGAGATGTGCATATCTGCATCCAAGGCATCCCATCTCACTGCCACACCGTCTTCGTCTATCGTGAAGTCGTTACGCTGTTCAACGGTTGCTTCATCCAACTCCGGATATGCTTTCAAAGGACGACTAAGGACCCGTCCCTCCGTTGACCTCATATAAATACGGTTCTTATCAAACCACAAATTCTTAATCTTTTCCATAGTCAACATATATAAACTATCCAAATCTCTTATGCCATTCACAAATAAAATCTTCCTTATATATAAAACAGGTGTCAAGAGCCTTCTTCATTTCCTGCTCTTTCAATCCATGATTGTATATCACTTCTATCTCAGGTTCAAGAACAATCTTAGCTTTCTTACCACCACATGCAACATGGACATGAATGGGCAAATGTTCATCTAAATAGAAATAGAATCTAATACCAAATATAGTCAATAACGTCGGCATCTTTATCTTTTTTGCAAAGATAGGTATAAAATTTTATACCTCCAAGTAATTGTCACAAATATTATTAGTCATTTATCTTTAAACAATCTTAATTGATTACACATTATATATTCTAGGAGGAGTTAAATATATAC
>JAEEZP010000004.1 GCA_016291915.1 Prevotella sp.
CATCGTCTTCAGATTATCCTGGAATTCTTCAGACGAACCATCTAAGAAGTGCTTCACTCCATTTTTAAATACCAATGAACATTCATCCAAATGTGCCATGTAGGTATCCAAATCATTGATTGATTGATTAACTTTACGCGATCTGAACATACTCCATAGGTTTAATATTGCAAATATAGCAAAAGAAAACGATAATTCAAAATCAAAAATAACCCTTGTATAGTTTTAACGAAAATAGTGTGGTATTGAATATTTACAATAACTCATTATATATTAATACTTTATGAAATAATACACAAAAACGTTTGAAGTGTTTAAAAACATGCTTGTAGAGTTTTTGTAGATATGATGTAGTGGTAAAAAATGAGGATTGTATGATTAAATGAGGCAGCAAAAGGAATGTTTTCCAAGCGTATTCATACCCTTTTCCAGACTAATCGGGTACTGATTAGTCGAGTATCAGTTACTAAAAGTCAACTAATCGGGTACTGATTAGTCTAGTTAGTTACCACCACATATAGAACAAAGGCCGAAGGCCTGATAAGACTATAGGCAGGCGTTAGAGCACTCTATTTGCTTGAGTCATCACCAAACATAGAACAAAGGCCGAAGGTCTGATAAGGCTATAGGCAGGCGTTAGAGCACTCTATTTGCTTGAGTCATCACCAAACATAGAACAAAGGCCGAAGGTCTGATAAGACTATAGGCAGGCAGTGAAGCATTCTATTTGCTTGAGTCATCACCATACATAGAACAAAGGCCGAAGGCCTGATAAGACTATAGGCAGGCGGTGAAGCGTAGCGGAACCCCTGCAATGATGCATACGATCATCGGAACCCTGAAAGGGTGACAGAGCTCTGTCATACCTTCGGCATTCATTAATAGCGAACCGTTTCGCAGGGGTTTCGCTGCGCTTCACCCCTGCCTATGCTGTGACGCACTTTCAGTGCTCTAGGACAACTGATATATCATTACCTTATTTTATTCTTCACTCTTCACTCTTCATTCTTCACTTATTTACTCCTTTCCGTTTTACGTTTTACGTTTTACACTTCTGTAACACATTGAAAAACAGCACTATACAAGAATCCTTGTAAAAAGTGTAAATTGAAAACCACCTCTTCTCAGTCAAATGTCAACATTCCGAAATAATCCGGCCGATGGAAATCAGGCTTGGGAATAGTCACCGCATTCCAGGAAAGGAAATGCGGATGCGGCAGCAGATCACCGCATTTATAGAAGTTTGCCCGGAACGACATCCCACTGATATCCCTAAGACGATGATCAAAGAGAAGAGATACCGGTATTATCAGCATCAGCGTCCATTCATAAGGATCCTGCCGATCGTTTTGTACATCATCCGGAGACTGGTCTGCACAGCGGCCCTGACCCTGGAATACGCTACACAATGACGACCATCTCTTGATGCTTCTCATCTCATCGCTACTCAGCATTTGACGATTATTTCTCTCCCTGCCCACAGCCATCAGCAAAGTACCCATACAGTTGCACTCCACATTATTATATAATAAGGTTTCTGCATCATGGATAAAAAACTCACAACACGAGTCTTCCCAAACAGCACCTCCATCGTTGACAGCCGCAAAACGCACCGCTTCCTCCGTCACGTGATATTGAAGCAAGATATGATCACCGGTATGGGCGATACGAAAAGTCACCTCGGGCACATACGGATAACGGTCTGACCAGTTGGCATGCTCCATCTTCTGCCAACCAATCCGTGCAGCGTCCAACACCTCCCCTACTCCCTCGGCGGTCATCGGCAACGCCGGAATCCTTTTCACACTCAGCTTCTCCATATTATTACCATCCACCATAACTGTCCCTCATTTCTGTTTTGACCACAAAGATAATGAAATTAATTGATAATTCATAATTGACAATTGATAATTTTGCGCAGCAAGAACCCTCTTGTCCCTTTAACTCCCCTTCCGCTACAACTCATCAACTATGAACTCGTTTACTCGTCTACTCGTTTACTATTTTACTATTTTTTTAGCAATGATATATCAGTTGACCCAGAGCACTGAAAGTGCGATAGAACATAGGCAGGGGTGAAGCGAAGTGGAACCCCTGCGAAAAGGGATTCTATGAATTAGTGCCGAAGGCACGACAGATTATCTGTCACCCCGTCGGGGTTCTTTTTGTCGTATGCATCAATGCAGGGGTTTCGCTGCGCTCCACCGCCTGCCTGTAATCTTAACGTCCCCTCGGGGCTTAAGCTACAGCGAATACTATTTATATTGGGTCATCTCCTATATTATTACCTAATTAAAAGGTTTGCGATAGCGAGATGCAGTAACGTTACGAACCGAACACCTCGCCCCAAGCCTTTGGGGAGAGGCTGGGAGAGGGGAAAAAATCAAGCCGACCCTTTGATAGTCCATTGTTATTGGTTATTGGTTATTGTCTTAGTCGCGATAGCGAAAGTCGCGAGTAAGCGAGGGCAGAGCCATGTTTGCATGAGCTATGCCGAACTGACGAACGAGTGAGTGCAGAGTGAAACTTGTTTCAACTTTGCCGAGCGAGGAGGAAGAAGACGAAGTCAATCGTGAGCGAGTTCGACGAAGTCAAAGTCAGGTACACAGATACGATGATTGAAAAACGATGCCGAAGGCAGTGCGAGGACCTGTCTGAGCGCAGCGAAATAAAAAAACACCACGCCCGCATAAGGGTGTGGTACCTTAGTGTAAGAGCGACAGGAGGAGCGGTTACATCCCCTCCCTAGAAAGGGAGGGGCGTGGGGCGGGATGAGTCCCCTCCTTAGGCAAGGAGGGGTTGGGGTGGTTGTGAAAAAAGATTCATCAAGAAATATTAAAAACCATGCACCATACACTATTATAGGGAATTTCCCTCGCAAAGTAGGGAAAATCCTTTGTAAGAGTCTATTTTTCTTCGTTTCTTTGCAATGTGAAAGAATAACAAACGAATAATAACATTTAAAATATACGATTATGAAAAAGTGGATGATTGCCTTAACAGTGCTGTTTGCAGCAACAGTATCAGCTAACGCCATGAGTTACGAGCAGGCACGTGACCAAGCATTGTTCCTCACCGACAAGATGGCATACGAGCTGAACCTTACCCAAGATCAGTATGAGGCTGCATACGAGATAAACCTCGATTATCTGCTGAGCATAGATAATTACAACGACTTGTATGGAACATACTGGACCCGACGTAATCTGGATCTGAGCTATATCCTCCTGGATTGGCAGTACAGAGCCTATTGCGCAGCCAGCTACTTCTATCGCCCGTTATACTGGGATGCAGGATACTGGCACTTCAGCGTCTATGCACGCTATCCGCACCGCACCTATTTCTACTTCGGTCGTCCTAACTTCTACTGGACATACCGTGGCGCTCATAGCTGGCACCTGAACGGTGGACGCAGTTGGTACTACGGACGTGTCTTCGGAAGAGATCACCGCATCGCTCACAACAGCAGAGGTATCGGAATGCGTAACGGCTTCGACCGTGGAGATTATCGCAACCACAGCGGACATTTCAGTCGTCCCAGCGGCGGCAGAGGACTGGAGCGTATCAATGGTTCCGTAAATCATGGAAGGATTGATCACAACAGAGGTGCTTCTATCAACCGCAGTCACCACGACATCAACCGTGGCTCCATCAACAGCCGTCCGAGCAGCCGCAGCCACAGCGATATCGGTACACGCTCAAGCAGCCCCCGCAGCATGGGTAACAACAGAGGGTTCATCGGCAGTAGTCGTGAGAGCAGCACCCGCTCAACAGTAGGCAGTCGTACGCACAGCAGTGGCAGCGTTGCTCCACAGATGCGCAGCGGCAGTTCTTCCAGCAGGAGCTTCTCTACCCCCAACCGTACCTTCTCACCCTCACGCAGCAGTGCACCCAGCAGAAGCAGCGGCGGTTTCTCCGGTCACAGCTCTTCTTCCAGAAGTAGCATGTCACGCAGCAGTGCCCCCTCAAGAAGCAGCGGTAGCATGTCACGCGGCGGTGGTTCTTCCCACAGCAGTCATAGCAGTGGCGGTCACTTCGGAGGACGCAGGTAATGTGGAGAGTTGATATAATTAATAATTAATAGTTAATAGATAATAGTTAATAGATAATAGTTGATAGATAACAGTTAAGTAATATAGGTTTTTAGGTTAGTAATTTAGGTTTTTAGCTTAGTTAGTTTGGTTAGTATTTAATAGGGGACAGGTCAGCTTTTTGGCCTGTCCTTTTTTACAATTAACAATTATCGGAGCAGCAAGCGAGCCATGACCGTTGGTTGTAATAGCGAGAGTTGCCCCTCTCCCAACCTCTCCCCATAGGCATGGGGCGAGGCGTCCGGTTCGTAACGCATCCTTCCGTCAACCCGTTTACTTGTCAACCCGTTTACTTGTCTACTATATAACTTTCAGATACGAGATACTGTGGCGATGCGAATCGAACATCCCGCCCCATGCCTATGGGGAGGGAATGAGGGAGGGGCAATGTTGCAATAGCGGGAGAGTCAGAAACAATAAACAATAAACAATAAACAATAACCATTAACTGGATAATGTTGCGATAGCGAGAGATGCAGCAAAGGAATGCAACGACTGAGAACGGCATCGAAGATGGGGCGAGGACCTGTTTGAGCGAAGCAAGTCCCGCAGCCCAGTTCTCAGAGTTGAGATTCCTTCTGCATCGAAGCGTGCAACGAGCTCTCTTTTTGGTTGCTTTTTCTCTCGCGGCAGAGAGAAAAAGAACATAGCTACACCTCCAACACCCTTACCTCCGCATTCATCATACGCGGAATCTCCCGCATCGTCTTCCCGAAGAACACCGCCTGTATCGCTTTGTTGATAATACCATGCCCCACGGCCAACACCCGACGGTCAGGGTAATGCACTCTGACAAACGACAGGAAACGGCTGGCACGACTTAACAACGCCTCCAGCGTCTCGATATCATCCGGCCATACCTCATCCTTCAAGGAAGGGATAAACCGACCGGTGAACCCACCCCAGTCACGCTCCCGCAACAAGGGTGTCGTCACCACATCCTTCCCATGTTGCCGGGCGATGATCCTACAGGTGTCGATACTACGTTTCAGGTCACTGGCCACAAAGACATCAATAGGAACATGCCGCATCTCCTCGGCCAACTGCTCCGCCTGCCGGATGCCCTCCTCCGTCAGCTCCCCCTGTGTCTGACCCTGCATGATCTGGTTCACATTATCCACGGTCTCGCCGTGTCTTACTAAGTATAACGTTGTCATCGCAAAATATTTCTCCGCAAAAATAACAAAAAAAATTGTTTTGTTTGATATGTTTTATTAATTTTGCGAGAAATAAACAAAACAACTATGAGGATTCTACAAAGTTCACTGCTGCGCTCCGTGTGCGCCATAGCAGTAGGATATATGCTGGTGATCTACCGGCACGACATGGTTCACTGGATGACCCTGATCTTCGGCGCCCTGTTCTTTATCAGCGGACTCATCTCTGTCATTGCCTATTACATAGAGAAACGCAGGGTGCAGGATGTGGCCGAGAAGATGGCTTTGATGATGGAACTGCGGGAGAAAGAGACGCCCACCGCCATGATCGACCGTGAGAGGGCCGAGCAGATGAGAAACATCGTCAAGCCCTCCTACCCCATCGTCGGCATCGGCAGTATGATCCTCGGTGTCATCCTCGCCGTGATGCCCGGCAGCTTCGTCAAAGGACTGATGTACGCCCTGTCGGCCATCCTGATCCTCGGTGCCATCAACCAGTTCGTCAACCTCATCACCGCCCGTAAGTTCAGCAGTATCGGGTGGATCTACTGGCTCTTTCCCATCGTGGTCTTCCTCGTCGGCATCTATGTGGTCGTCAACCCGATGGACATGGCCGCCCTCCCCTTTAAGATCCTCGGCTGGGGCTTATGTCTGTACGGCGTGGTGGAGTGTATCAACGCCCTGAAAATCTACCGCTGCAGAAAACAATACCTCAAGGCACAGCGACAACTCGAGGAACAGGCCGCAGCCACCAATGACGTTCAAGTCATCGAAGCCGAAGAGGTGAAGGAGTAAACTCAGCCATCAGGGACAGCTTCCTCCAACAGGGACGACTGTAAGTTCCAAATCTTTATCACCCCTTCATAGCGGTACCTGCCCCTGCCAATGCCAACACCATAACACAGGCAATTTAAAATGAATAATTGAAAATAGTTGCGATAGCGAGAGAGTCAGGTACACAGATACGATGATTGAAAAACGGTGACGAAGGCAGTGCGAGGACCTGTTTGAGCGAAGCGAGTCCCGCAGCACAGTTTTTCAGAATCGTAATCTGTTCTGACTCGAAGCGTGCAACGAGCTCTCTCTTGCTTACTTCTCTCTGGCGGGACAGAGAGAAGTAAAGAAAGTATAATGATAAATAAGGTTATCTCTAAACAAAAAGGGATGACCATGCAGCCATCCCTATCTTATTCATTTGTATTGCTATATTAAGAGAATCTTATAATCTGTCCTGGACGAATCTTCGCTTTCTTACCAAGACGGTTGATCTTACTGAGTTTTTCAACAGTCGTACCTCTGCGCTTTGCGATAGAGTAGAGGGTCTCACCCTTAGCCACTTTGTGGAAACGGGCATTGTCACGACTGTTCTTGCTTGACTTCTTGGTTACCGGAGCACTCTTAGCCTTTGTATTTGTGGGAGCTAAGCCCTCCACCTCTGCAGGCTCGAATTCTTCGCTGCTTGTGCTGGCGATATCGTTAACTGCCACACCTCTGTTCTTCGACTTACTACGATAGGTGTAGAAATCGGCAGTCACATCCTGATTGCGGAAGTCAAACATCAATGCCGGGTCAAGGGCGATGCCACCCAGACGAGTTTCGAAATGCAGGTGAGAACCAGTACTACGTCCGGTATTTCCTCCTAATCCGATAGGATCACCGGCGCGTACCTGCTGATTCTCTCTTACTAACTGCTTTGACATGTGTCCATAGATGGTCTCAAGCCCGTTGTTATGACGGATAACCACGAAGTTTCCGTAACCGCCGGCCTCGTATCTTACTATTCTGACCTTTCCATCGAATGCACTGCGGATGGTATCACCGATATACACCTTCACGTCGATTCCTTTGTGCATACGTCCCCAACGACGACCGTAATTACTGGTGATAACCCTGCTGGATGTAGGCATGGCAAAATGACGGAGGTCGATCCTGAAAGAATCAGGTAACACGCTTGCCTGATGAGCATATTTGTTACTCCACTCCTCATATAACATGGCTGAGGGATTCTCTGCCAACTCTCTGTCGATGATATGACGAAGGGCAATGGTATCCAATGCCTTCATCTTACGATCTACCGGTGCCTGACGGGCTAACAGGTCCTGTCCGCATACAGGTGTTGCAGCCGCAAAGAAAAGGGCTGCTATGGAAAAGGTCTTAAGTACTTTCTTTAATTGCATAAATGATTATTTTGTTAAACATTGCCGGCACATCCTCCTATGCACCGGAAACCAATAGCAATCAAGTGATTACATCGGTCATACGGCGTTAAGAAAACAACTCTCATACAAAAAAGAGCCTATTTTCACGATAACCGAGTGCAAAGTTAATAAAAAAATCACTAAGTCACAAACCCTCTTAACAGTTTTTGTTCTATTTAACAGTTAATCAATGATAAACAGTATCGGGTTCGCAGTCTAAAACCGTACGATCCTCACTACAAAACTATTAATTATTAACTATTAACTATTAACTATCAAGAAATGCTTGCCCAGTTGATATTACTCTTTTTCAATGCAGCCAGGCGATTCCACAACAATTGATATTCCCGTTTTACACAGTCGGGATCATCATCGATGATCTTTTGTGCTTCATCGCGAGCCATCTGGACGATCTGTCCATCGCGAGCGATATCCGCAATCTTCAAGTCGAAGGCCATACCACTCTGTTGGGTACCCTCCAGATCGCCCGGCCCACGTAACTTCAAGTCGGCTTCAGCAATACGGAAGCCGTCGTTCGTGTCACACATAATATCTATACGCATACGCGTCTCTTTCGACAGCTGCGGTTTGGTAACCAGGATACAGAACGACTGATCGGCGCCTCGCCCAACACGACCGCGCAGCTGGTGGAGTTGTGAAAGACCGAAGCGTTGTGCGTCAAGGATAACCATCACTGAGGCGTTGGGCACGTTGACACCTACCTCTATCACGGTAGTGGCAACCAGAATCTGCGTCTCGCCACGTACAAAACGCTGCATCTCAGCCTCTTTCTCAGCCGGTTTCATCTGGCCGTGCACCTTACTGAGTCGGAATTCCGGAAATACGTGCAGCAATGCCTCGTAGCCATCCTCCAGGTTCTTCATGTCACTCTTCTCACTTTCCTTAATCAGTGGGAAGACGATATACACCTGACGGCCCTGCATAACCTGCTTGCGGATACCATCGTAGAGTGTGGCGACATGGTCGTCGTACTGATGGATGGTAACCACTGGTTTACGTCCTGGTGGCAGTTCATCGATGACACTTACGTCGAGGTCCCCATAAAGAGTCATTGCCAGGGTACGTGGAATGGGTGTTGCTGTCATGACAAGGATATGGGGCGGGTTCGTGCTCTTCGTCCAAAGCTTAGCTCGTTGTGCTACGCCAAAACGATGCTGCTCATCGATGACCACCATGCCGAGTTTGTTGAACAGCACAGTGTCTTCGATGATGGCGTGTGTTCCCACGAGAATCTGTACAGAACCGTCGGCAACACCGTCGAGCACCTGTTGGCGGCGCTTACCTTTTACAATGCCGGTGAGCAGTTCTACACGGATATCCATGCCCTGCAGGAATGCACGTATCGTACTGAGATGCTGCTCAGCGAGAATCTCCGTGGGCGCCATGATACAGGCCTGGTATTGGTTGTCCAAGGCGATGAGCATCGACATCAGAGCCACCAGCGTCTTTCCCGAGCCCACATCCCCTTGCAACAGTCGGTTCATCTGTCTGCCCGAACCGGTATCTTTGCGTATCTCGCGCATTACCCGCTTCTGTGCTTCCGTCAGGGCGAAGGGCAGGTTGTTATGATAGAAAGTATTGAAATAGTCTCCTACATGCTGGAAGATATACCCTCGGTATTTCCGTCGGTGGTCGGAAGCATAGCGAACGATATTCAGCTGTACATAGAAAAGTTCCTCAAACTTCAGTCGGAACCGTGCATGCTCAGCCTGTTCCGGAGTCTTCGGATAATGGATATTCCGAAAGGCTGTATCACGGGAAACCAGTCGCAGACGGTTGGTGATAAACGGAGGAAGGGTCTCTTCCAACGGCGTCCGCAACTGTTCGAGCAGTGATTTGATGATTTTCTCGATGGTCCGCGAGGTGATTCCCGACTTTTTCATCTTCTCAGTCGTCACATAATACGGCTGCATCCCCATCTCAGAGAGGTTCAGCTCATGACTTTTCTCTATCTCAGGATGAACAAACTGATAACGGCCGTTGTAGATGGTGGGGCGTCCGAAGATGATATAGTCGGTATTCACCTTGTAACTCGAGGCAATCCTTTGTGCACGTACGAACCATACCAGATCAACGATGCCCGTACCGTCGCTCACATGAGCCACCACTCTTTTCTTGCGGGCTCCCATGTCGAACTCCTCGAAACTGAGTATTTGACCGCGTATCTGCACGAAGGGCATCTCGCCCGACAGCTCCTGAATCTTGTAGATCTTACTGCGGTCAACGTATTTATAGGGATAGTACTCCAACAGGTCACCGTAGTTGGAGATACCCAGTTCTTTCTGCAGTATCTCTTTTCTACGGGGCCCCACCCCCGGAATGAATTTGATGTCCTGTTGAAGTATATCAAACATAAATTTTATTTTTATTACGTTCTTTTTCTCTGTACCGCCAGAGAAAAAGCAACCAAAAAGAGAGCTCGTTGCACGCTTCGAGTCAGAACAGATTACGATTCTGAAAAACTGTGCTGCGGGACTCGCTTCGCTCAGACAGGTCCTCGCACTGACTTCGTCACCGTTTTTCAATCATCGTATCTGTGTACCTGACTCTTTCGCTATTGCAACCAATTTTGAGTAGATGATCCGTAACGAATCGGACGCCTCGCCCCATGCCTATGGGGAGAGGTTGGGAGAGGGGTAGATCTACCCCCTAAGCCCTAGACTCTAAACCATATATTCTCTCGCTATCGCAACCAATTTTGAGTTGATGATCCGTATCGCGTCGTTACGTCAACTCCGGGTAGGGATGAACCCTACCCCTACGGGTTTACAATATCATCGTAGGTGCAGACTTTATGTCTGCCCGTTGTATGTGGGTAGGGATAAACCCTACCCCTACTGGTTTACATTATCATTGTAGGGGCAGACTTCATGTCTGCCCGTTGTATGTGGGTAGGGATAAACCCTACCCCTACCAGTATATAACTAATACTCTAACCCCTACACTCTACACTCTTCACTCTACACTCTTCACTCTAAATTCTTCACTCTTCACTCTTCACTCTTCACTTTTTAGGTAGTCCTGCAGATGGATGGTTCCTGCTTCGCTCTCCTGGTCGAGGGCGGGGACGTACTCGACGATCCTGGTGAGGCCGGTGGCTTTCTCGACATAGAAATTGACGAGGGCTCCGGTATAACTGCGGAAGATCACCTTGTATTCGTTGTCGGTCTCTTCGCCCATCGTTACCGACATGATGGAGGGATTCTCCTCGGCGATACTCCAGTCGTATTCACGATGACAGTAGTTGTTCACTCCTTCATAGGCCATATCTGCCGTTATCGCGGTGGACTGTGTCGTATCCGCAGGGTTGGTGACCTGTGTCGAATCCGTAATACTGGTGACCTGTGTCGAATCCGTAGGATAGTCGGTCTGTGTCGTCTTGTTTTTGCCGCATGAGCAGAAAAGCAGGATGATCACGAGGGATGATAAGATGGTTTTGTTCATATAATGTTGTTTTCTCAAACTACAAAAGTACAACATTTCTTTGTTAAGGGATCGATATTGTGTGTTAATTTATCTTTGTGGCCATCAAATGTAGACGGATAAAACTCGTTTGTGATTCCTGACAAACCTGCATACCATGATAATTAATCTCAGTTTTTTATGATTTGAGTTTTATTTATGGGATAATTATCGTATCTTTGACGACATAAAAGCTATCTAAATACTTGCGTTTCTTCTTTCTGTTTATGAAGAATACAGATGCTGTGATAAATGATATAACATTATAATACTATGAAAATGAACGAGAAAATAATTAAAGAACTGTTGCTCAAAGGTGAGCGAGTAACATTGGAGTGCAAACGGGCAAAGGCAGAATCTCCAAAATCTGTTTGGGCGACCTATTCGGCGTTTGCTAATACTGTTGGTGGCCTGATCCTTCTTGGGGTGAATGAAGACATGGAGGTGAAAGATATCATGAAGAGGTATCAAATAATAGGTGTTGACGATCCAATGAAGATTATCACAGACTTTTGGAATACGCTCAACAGTGACAAAGTGAATGAGAATATCCTTCTGGATAGTGATGTTAAAGTTGTGGATGTGGATGGAGTACAGATTGTTTGTATACATGTTCCTCAGGCTGACTGGAGAGTAAAGCCTATCTATCTGAATGGTAATGTATATAAAGGTACGTATAGACGTAATAATGAAGGCGACTATCACTGTACTGAAGCCCAGGTAAAAGCGATGATACGTGACTCTAATGCAGACGGTAACGATAATATCTTGATAGAGTATTACGGAATGGATGATATCGATCCAGCTTCTTTGAACCAGTATCGTACAGAGTTCAGACAGGAGAACAGGGCCCATATCTGGAACAGTGTGGATGACAAGACATTCCTCAAGAACCTTGGTGGTTATACTGAGGACAGACAAACAGGCAGGGAAGGCTTGACATTGGCAGGATTGATGATGTTCGGTAGAGGTCTTGCCATAAGAGATAGGTTTTCCAACTTTCGCATGGACTATCTGGATATGAGTCATCTTGTGGGTGACGAGCGTTACCATGACCGCCTGACATACGACGGTTTATGGGAAAACAATCTGTATCAATTCTTCCGCCTTGTATTGCAAAAGGTTCAATTTGATTTGCCAAGACCTTTCAAATTAGATAAGGGAGGTAGGAGGAATGATGATACAAAACAGCATGAGGCTGTGCGTGAAGCTTTTACGAATGCCATTATCCATTGTGATCTGATGATGGATGCTGGAATTCTGAGGATAGAAAAGCATGATGATCGTCTCTGTTTCCGCAATCCCGGTTTGCTGAAGCTTCCTGTAGAGGCCATTTACAAGGGTGGTAACTCAAAGGCCCGTAATCCGAAGATACAGAATATGCTCCGAATGATTGGCTTTGGAGAGAACGTAGGTTCTGGATTTCCCAAGATCATTGCGGCATGGAAAGAGACCAATTGGGGAGAGCCACAGCTGTTGAACAAATTGGATGTAGATGAAGTAGAGTTGGTGTTGCCAGTGCCTTCTCCTAAAGCTACATCTGATACTGCACCTGCAAATGCACCTGCAAATGCACCTGTAAATGCACCTGCAAATGCACCTGTAAATGCACCTGTAAAACTTATCAAAACGCAGATAGCTATTGTTAAAGCAATAATAAATGATAATCATGTAACATATGAAGATCTAAAAACTATTATCGGAGTTAATAAATCGACTATCACTCGCAATATTGCGGTTTTAAAGGAAAAAGGTGTTATTAGACGTGTAGGTGAGGATAAAAATGGATATTGGGAAGTTCTAATGGATAATAAAAATGTCGAGTAGTGGGTCTTGTTCGGTGTCGCAAATGAGGTGCGTTTTGAGATAAAAGAAAAATAGGCAAGTGGCTAATTATTAACTACTTACCTATCTGTCTAAGTGATTCCGTTGGGGTTGACTTCGTCTACCCCGAACCCTGCCACGGGCTAATCATAAAAAAGAAAAAGGCTGAAGATTGAAAACGAGTTTCCATCCTCAGCCTCTTCCTTTTTGTGATTCCGTTGGGGTTCGAACCCAAGACCTACTGCTTAGAAGGCAGTTGCTCTAATCCAACTGAGCTACGGAACCCTCAGGGTGTTAAACCGCTGAATAATTGTGGTTGTGTCTAAGGGCATGTGTATGCATCCTTTTGAAAAACCGGATGCAAAGGTACGCATTTTTTAGTTGACAACCAAATATTTTATCACAAAAGTATTCTTTATTGTCTATGAGTTCATCGACAACAGGAATTCTTCGTTGCTTTGTGTACGTTGCAGACTGTCGTGGATGGTGTTCATCGCCTCGATAGGATTCATGTCGGCGATGTACTTACGGAGGATCCACATACGGTCGAGCGTTGTACGGTCTTGCAACAGATCATCACGACGAGTGCTGGAAGCCACCAGGTTGACAGCCGGGAAGATTCGTTTGTTGCTCAAGCTACGGTCGAGCTGTAACTCCATGTTACCTGTTCCCTTGAATTCTTCGAAGATCACCTCATCCATCTTTGAACCCGTGTCGATCAATGCTGTGGCGATGATGGTCAGTGAACCGCCGCCTTCGATATTACGGGCAGCTCCGAAGAACCGTTTGGGTTTCTGCAGAGCGTTGGCATCCACACCACCGGTGAGCACCTTTCCGCTGGCGGGGGCCACGGTATTGTAGGCACGTGCCAGTCGGGTGATGGAGTCGAGGAAGATCACCACATCATGTCCGCATTCCACCATGCGCTTGGCTTTCTCGAGTACGATGCCTGCGATCTTGACATGACGCTCTGCCGGTTCGTCGAACGTAGAGGCGATGACCTCGGCATTCACTGTACGGGCCATGTCGGTAACCTCCTCAGGACGCTCGTCGATGAGCAGCATCATCAGGTATGCCTCGGGGTGGTTGGCGGCGATGGCGTTGGCGATATCCTTCATAAGGATGGTCTTACCGGTCTTCGGCTGAGCGACGATCAGTGCACGCTGTCCCTTGCCGATAGGGGCGAAGAGATCGACAACACGTGTGCTGAGGTTTGTCGTTGCCCGGTCGCCACACAGGGTGTATTTCTCATCGGGGAACAGTGGGGTGAGGTGCTCGAAGGGGATGCGGTCTCTTACCTCTGACGGCTGACGGCCATTGATCATGTCGATGCTGGTCAGCGGGAAGTATTTCTCGCCATCGTGAGGAGGACGTACATGACACTCGATCACATCACCGGTCTTCAGTCCGAAACGCTTGATCTGAGCCACTGAGACATACACATCATCGGGGGATGACAGGTAGTTGAAGTCGCTGGAGCGCAGGAAGCCGTAACCGTCGGGCATGATCTCCAGGACGCCGTTTGCCGTGATGATATCTTCGAAATCATATTGCGGAAGGTTGAGCATCATCTGATTACCATAGCCTTGTGTGTTTGCAGGTGTCGGCGTGGTGGGGTTGTCGAACATATCATAGTTGGGCATGACAGCCTGGTCCTCGATGGGCAGGTCCACAACGGGGATAAAGTCTGTCCCGTCGTTAGGATCACCCTCCCAGATGTCTGATTCACCAGTGTTTTCTTCTTTTGCCTTCTCCTCGTTAGCCTCATTATGAGCCTGCACTTTCTCCTGCAGTCTGGCCAGCAGTTCACTGTCGGGCGTATCCTCACCCGGGGTGTATCCTGCTTCCGGAACCACCATGATATCGTCGGATGGGGTGGGGGCGAGCTCTGCCACGATCTCTTCCTCTTCGCTCTTCTTCTTGGTAGTACGTGTCTTACGGACTTTCTTCTCAGGAACTTCTGCGGGCTCTTCGGCGGCCACGGTCTCCTGTGACTCCCCGGCAGCTGCTTGTTCCTGGGCAGCTTTCTCTGCCTCTATGGCGGCCAGTTCTGCCTTTGATTTCCTACCTCTGCGTTTCGGTGTCTTGACGGGCTCTTCCTCCACGACGTTCTCCACGACAGTTGTTTCTTCTACTTTAGCCGGTTCTGCCGGTAATTCCTTAAAGAGGGGTACGGGCTCGGTGGCCGACTTCGTCTTCTTCAGATCGAAGTTTTCTCCTTCCTTACCATTCACACTATACACACGGTCAGAGTCTTTCTTGACGATGCGTGTTCTCTTGCGCTTTGTGCCTAACGGGTTTTTGGTGGCTTCTACCTTTGCCTGCTCGTCTAATATCTCATAGACGATGGTCTCCAGGTCGTCTTTCTTACCGATTTTGACACCCAGTTCCTTGGCAATATTCTCCAATGCGGAGATATCCTTTGATAATAATTCTTCTTTATTATACATATAATAATATGTGAAAATTTTGATGAAAATTCGTTCCCAACCGGAAACGATAAGGTTTTGATCTTTAAATCGGCTGCAAAATTACAAATATTTTCTCAGAAAACGGGTCTGAACGTCTGTCTTTTTGTATTGTCTTAACGAAATTTAGCAGTTGGAAATCTCACTGAGTTCCAGCCACCGCATACTCTTCTCGTCGATTTCGTTCTTCAGGTTATACAGTCGTTTGCTCTTCTCCGTCAATGCTTCCACCGAGAGGGTCCCACTGCAGAGTTCGGCCTCTATCTGTCGCTGTTCATCCTCCAGTTGGGCGATCTCTTTCTCGAGTCGTTCAAACTCGATCTTCTCTTTATAGGTCATCCTGCGGGGCCCTTCCTTCTGGGGGGCATTGTTTTTCTTCTCTTTCTTCGTGTCGTCTTTCTTAGGCCGGTCGCTTTCCCGCTCGTTGCTGTCCTCCAGCTTCTGCCACTCCCGGTATTGTGAGTAATTGCCGGGGAAGTCTTTGATGATGCCGTTGCCCTGGAAAACCAGCAGATGGTCCACCACCTTGTCGGTGAAATACCTGTCGTGGCTGATCACGATGACACATCCCGGGAAGTCGATGAGGTATTCCTCGAGGATCTGCAGGGTCTGGATATCGAGGTCGTTGGTGGGCTCGTCCAGGACGAGGAAGTTCGGATTGCGCATCAGGACCGTACAGAGGTAGAGTTTGCGTTTTTCCCCGCCGCTGAGCTTATACACATAGTTGTGTTGCTGCTCGGGGGTGAACATGAAATGTTGGAGGAACTGGGAGGCAGAGAGATGCTTGCCACCGCCCATGTCGATATATTCGGCAATGTCGCGAACCACATCGATCACTTTCTGTTCTTCATTGAAATGCAGGCCTTCCTGCGAGAAATAGCCGAACTGTACGGTATCTCCGATATCAAACTTCCCACTGTCGATAGGTTCGCGGCCTAACAGCAGTTTGATGAAGGTGGTCTTCCCTGTGCCGTTATTCCCCACGATGCCCATCTTCTCAAAGCGGGCGAAGTTATAATAGAAATCCTTCAGGATACACAGTTCTGTCCCGTCGGTTTTAGTATATGACTTGGAGACATACTGACACTCAAAGATTTTCGAACCGATATAGATATTCCTGGATTTCAGTCTGAGTTGTCGTTCCTCAATCCGCTGACGGGCTTTCTCCTCCAGCTTGTAGAATGCCTCTTCGCGGTAACGGGCCTTATGTCCGCGGGCTTGCGGCATCCTCCGCATCCATTCCAACTCCCTGCGATAGAGGTTATTAGCCCGGACGATCTCCGCCCGTGTGTTGTCGATGCGCTCCTGATGTTTCTCCAGATAATAACTGTAGTTTCCCCGGTAGGTATAGAGGGTCCGGTCGTCTAATTCCAGGATACTGTTGCATACCCGGTCGAGGAAGAACCGGTCGTGGGTGACCATCAACAGCGTTTTGTTCCCCCGACTCAGGAAATCCTCCAGCCACTCGATCATCTCGAGGTCGAGGTGGTTGGTGGGCTCATCCAACAGCAACAGGTCGGGCTCCTGGATAAGCACGTTGGCCAAGGCCACCCGTTTCTGTTGTCCACCACTCAACTGGCCCATCGGCTGTTGGAGATCGCGTATCTTCAGTTTGGTGAGTATCTGCTTGGCTTTGAGCACTTTCTCTTCCTCGCCATGGTGGTTGAAACAAGCGTCGAGCACGGACTCCTCGGGATTGAAATGAGGTGCCTGCTCGAGATATCCTATCCGCAGATCCTTGCGGAAGACGATATCACCATCGTCATGCCCTTCTTTCCCGGTGATGACCGACAGGAGGGTGGACTTCCCTGTTCCGTTGCGGGCAACAAGACCGATCCGCTGTCCTTCAAGGATACTGAATGAGATATTCTCGAAGAGCACGTGAGCACCGAATGATTTGGTGAGGTTGCGTATGTCTGCTATCGTTGTGGCCAAGGAAATGGATAATTGATAATTGAAAATCGCCGAAGGCAGTAGAAAAACGCCGAGGGCCTGCTGAGCTTATTCCTCTTTTAACTGATTATTGATCTGCTCGATGTAGTTGAGGACCTCGTCACGTCCGATTTTTTTCTCCGAGGAGGTGATGAAATAGGGAGGCAGTTCTTCCCATGTCTCTTCCAACTTCTTCATATAGGCAGCGGCATTGGCGGCTCCCCGTTGGGCTCCCAGCTTGTCTGCCTTCGTGAACACGATGGAGAAGGGGATGTTACTCTGACCGAGCCAGTTGATGAACTCCACGTCGATGGTCTGCGGATCATGTCGGATGTCGATAAGTACAAAGACATTGATCAGCTGTTTACGCTGAAGGATATACGAGGCAATCATCTGTTCGAGCTTGGCACGCGTCTTCTTACTCTGCTTGGCATAGCCGTAGCCCGGCAGGTCGACGATATACCACTCGTTGTTGACGATGAAATGATTGATGAGCAAGGTCTTGCCCGGCGTGGCCGAGGTCTTGGCCAATCCTTTGTGGTTACAGAGCATATTGATAAGACTCGACTTACCCACATTACTCCTTCCGATGAATGCATATTCGGGTTTTGTATCAGCAGGGCATTGCTGAACGGTAGGGCTGCTGATGACAAATGCTGCTTTCTTTATTTCCATGGAAATGTGATTTTGTGTGCAAAAGTACATAAAAATCTCAGAATTTTTATGTACTTTTGTCAGAAATTTAAGAAAGTATGCAACAAAGATATCCTTCTCAGCTTCTTGACAATGCTGTGGAAGAGTTTTCCAAGCTCCCCGGCATCGGTAGGAAGACTGCCCTGCGACTGGTTCTCCACCTGTTACGGCAGGAGGATCAGGAGGTGGACCGGTTGGCTGCTGCTCTCACCACGATGAAGCATGAAGTGAGATATTGCAAGGTCTGTCATAACATCAGTGATACGGCGGTTTGTCCGATCTGCAGTAATCCTCATCGTGATGCATCGACCGTGTGTGTGGTGGAGAATATCCAGGATGTGATGGCCATCGAGAACACCCAGCAGTATAACGGACTGTATCATGTGCTGGGCGGGATTATCTCCCCCATGGACGGCATCGGTCCCAGTGATCTGGAGATCGACTCTTTGGTGGACCGTATCTCAAAGGGTGGTGTTCAGGAGGTGATCTTCGCCTTGAGCAGTACGATGGAAGGTGATACGACGAGTTTTTATATCTCCCGGAAGTTGGCTGCCTATGATGTACGTCTGTCGGTCATCGCCCGGGGAATCTCTGTGGGTGATGAACTGGAATACACTGACGAGGTGACGTTAGGGCGCTCGATCCTCAATCGCACGCCGTTTGGAAGTTAGGGTGAAGGGATCGTAGTTACGAGATTAGGAGATTAGGAGATTAGGAGATTAGGAGATTAGGAGATTAGGAGATTAGGAGATTAGGAGATTAGGAGATTAGGAGATTAGGAGATTAGGAGATTAGGAGATTAGGAGATCTCGATACCCCGATAACTTAAACCTCCTGAAAAGAAACCTCCTGAAAAGAAACCTCCTGAACTTATAAATTTAGAAAAAATGAAAGAAGTAGTTAAAACATTGAAGATTATATTCTGGTCGGGCCTGATTTCAGCTGCCTTGATCGTTATCCTGTTTGAGACAGGGGTGATAGAGACCGGATTGCTGGAGAGTGGGACAAAAGGAGAGTTTATCCTGCTCACGATCATGGAGTTGTTCACCATCGGTGCTATTCCTTTGGCATTGTATCTTTTTAAGATCAAACGCATACAAAGTGATCTGTATGAGCGTCGTGAGAAGGCGTTGCAACAGTGGGGTTTAATACGGATGAATCTTCTGGCCCAACCCTTGTTTATCAACACCTTATTATATTATTTATATATGAATGTGTCGTTCGGGTATCTGGCCATCATTCTGTTTATCTGTCTGTTCTTCATCTATCCGAGTGAAGGACGATGTGTGGCAGAGGTCACCCCTGATGACGAACGAGCGTAAAGCGTATGCTGTCGGTAGTTATTGTCAATTATAATGTGAAGTATTATGTCGGGCAGTGTCTTGACAGTCTTCAGCGTGCCCTTCAGGGTATCGATGCGGAGATACTCATCGTTGACAATCACTCGAAGGACGGGTCGGTGGATTATCTGCAGGGATATCTTTCAGATCGTTGCCGGCTGATCAGCATGAATCACAATATGGGGTTTGCGAAAGGAAATAATGTGGCTATCCGACAGGCGAAAGGCGATTATATCCTGTTGTTGAACCCCGATACGGTGGTGGGCGAGGATACCATCCGTGAGGTACTCCGTTTTATGGATGATCATCCGGATGCCGGGGCAGCAGGTGTCTGCATGCATTATTGTGATGGGCGTAAGGCCCCTGAGAGCAGGAGAGGGTTGCCCACCCCTATGACGGCCTTCTATAAGATGACCGGACTCTGTCGTCGTTTCCCGATGAGTCAGCGTTTCGGCAAATATTACATGGCTTATCTGCCGTGGGACAAACCCTGTCAGATTGATGTGGTCAGCGGTGCTTTCTATATGCTTCACAGACGTGCTCTTGATGAGATAGGGTTGTTGGATGAGGATTTCTTCATGTACGGCGAGGATATCGATCTGTCTTACCGACTGTTGAAAGGTGGTTTTTCCAACTGGTATGTCCCCACATCCATCCTTCATTACAAGGGTGAGAGTACGGAGAAATCCAGTTTCCGTTATGTGCATGTGTTTTACCAGGCGATGCTGATCTTCTTCCGGAAACATTTCGGAAATCTCAGTTTTCTGTTGACCATACCGATAAAGATGGCTATTTATGTGAAAGCCATGGCGGCCTTGTTCTCCATCTTAAAGAATTGGATGATAAAGACTTTGGGGTTACGCTCGGTAAGGAAAGAGAAGTCTCCGGTCTTCTATTTCCTCGGGTTGGCGGAACATGTCGAGGTCTTCAGGCAGATGATGCAAGAAAAAGGTATGACCTGCGAATGTGCGGTGGCCACAGAACAGCTGGTGAGCGACGGGCATCTGACATTGTTTGAACAACAACGTCCGCAAAAGCCGACGGTCGTGGTCTATGATACCGCGGCATACAGTTATGCGGCCATCCTGAGAATCTTTGCGGAGAAACCAGAAGAACATGTGGAAGTGGGTATCTATCATCCAGAAAAACAATTACTTATCACGGAAAGGGAGATTATCGAATGAACGACGAAAGGAAGCATGTAAGACTACGGGCCATCGAACCGGAGGATCTGGAGCTTATGTATGATTTGGAGAACGACGAAAGTCTGTGGGATGTGGGAGCTACCAATGTCCCTTATTCACGTTTTTTCATCCATGAATATATCAAGCAGACGACGGGCGATATCTATACCGATAAACAACTGCGGTTGATGATTGAGGCAGAACAGCAGGTGGTGGGGATTATCGATCTGATGTCGTATGATCCGAGACACAACCGGGCTGAAGTGGGCGTCGTGATCCAACAACCCTTCCGCCATCGGGGTTATGCCACGGAGGCCCTCCGGCAACTGACGGACTATGCCCTTCATGTGCTGCATATCCATCAGTTGTATGCTTACATCTCAGCAGAAAACGAGTATTCCCTCCAGCTGTTTTGTAAAGCAGGGTTCAGGCAAACAGCCGTATTAAAAGACTGGTTGTGTCATGGAGATACATATTCCGATGCCTGTTTTATGCAGTTTTTTTAATTTCTTGTTAAAAAAATAGGGATTACATTTGGAGATAACAAAAAAATGTCCTACCTTTGCATCCGCAATTGAACAAATGTGAACTGGTGCGTTAGTTCAGCCTGGTTAGAATGCCTGCCTGTCACGCAGGAGGTCACGGGTTCGAGTCCCGTACGCACCGCACATCTCACTTGCATCCGAGGTGCGTTAGTTCAGCCTGGTTAGAATGCCTGCCTGTCACGCAGGAGGTCACGGGTTCGAGTCCCGTACGCACCGCAGAAAAAAGCCATCCAAACGGATGGCTTTTTTGTTTGTTCCCCTTTATCTCTTTAGTTATTATAACGCTTCATCTTCCGGTTTCTCTATAGAACGATGAGGACAATGACGCTTTTTCTTCAGCCATGCAGCCTTCTTACGCTCATAGTCCTCACGATGATATTCCAGATAGTTGTCTGCCATTATTTATCCGAGAATTTACTGTAGATCACACTGATTCTGTTTGCTTGATGGGGGTTCTCACGGCCACCCACCAGACGGGTGCTTGTGAGTGACATATCATGCGATACCTTTGCCAATTTCTGTGATTGTCCTACCGTGACATACTCTGTCTTGACGGGGATGACCACCACTTTATTCCAATTGGGGTGTAAAGCCACCCAGTTAGGATTACTCTTCAGTCCTATTTCCTTAGCCTCTGCCATATGTCGGATCAGTCCGGAGATATTGTTGAAGGTATATCCGTTGTCGGAAGATGTTGACAGGTAGGTCTGTTTGTTGTCGGCAATCTTCTTGTTTTCGAAGAAGGTGTACATACTGTCACGTTCTACGAGCAAGAGTGTTGACGGAGTACTCAGCGTGTAATCCCCATGTGTATGGTTGTTGATACGTAAGAGATTGATCTTCGCGGTGTTCAGCGTATCGTTCTCATGCTTATAAAGGATCTCATCCACGGGGAGGGTCATCTCTGTGAAGATACCGGCGGGAGTCTTCAGGTAAGTACAACTGTTGTCGGCCGCCAGTGAAGTGATCGTTTGCTTGTCGTTGGTGATATGTGTGCACTGAAGCACCTCCTCTGTTCCGGCAAAGGATGTTGTTCCTACATAAACAGTATCCTTCGTGACATTATCTCTGGTAACTGTCGTGTGATAGCGGAAATAGAGGTTCAGCTGACTGTTAAAGATATAGGCCATCGAGCCGAGTCCTTCCTGCAGTTTGATGTAGAATCCCGGACAGATCTCATGAATGAACTTATATGCACTCTTGGTGATCTCAGGATTCTCATAGTATTTCTGCAGGATGTAAGTACCGATATTCTTATAGGTCTTACCATCCTTGGCTGTGTAAGGATCATTCAGGAGGATACGGATATTGGGAGAGTAGTTGGTGGTCTTTTTCAGACTGTCGCTCACGCTCATATTCGCCAGTGAATACATCTTACTCTTGGCAAGTCCTCCCTCACGGATATATCCTTGTTCTACCGGGTCATAATTAGAGTAATAATTCTGTCCTTCCTCGTAGGGTGTACCCATCTCGTAAGCCGTGAGCTTCATCGTGGCGAGAGAGTCACCGTAATACTCATCATAATACAGACGTATCTCGCAAGAGTCCACACACACCTCACCGAATTCATCACGGCTCTCAATACTGTCTTTCTTGGGGAAATAATAATCCTCAAGGGTACTGAACTGAACCATGAAGTCGCCTGTGATATATGCACCTGTTTCAGGATCTTTGATCTTTCCGAGGTAGCCTGTGGTATTTCTTGACAAAACGGAATCTGCGACGATAGAGCGTGTTGATATGGTGAAAGTATCGGTAGTGATCTGCAGATGATCCATGTTATCTGTCAGCGATGAACCAATGGTTTCTGTCGTATCATCACATGCTGTGAGAAAAGCAGTAAGCAGTAAAAGAACTGCGAAAGATTTTGTTTTCATGAAGTGTTTATCTTTATGACTGTGGGCAGCTGTGGAAGATCCTCAGGCATGCCCGACTCCAAGGATTATTCCTCGGGGCCACAAATCTGTTGATAAAATTGATGATATAGTTCTCCGAAATCCTCATCCCCCGGGTAACTCATGACAGGCTTGCCATTATCCAGTGCATATTGCAACAGGGTGGGGTTCACCTCTTTTCCTGCCTCCACGATACCGTCGGAATAGTCGATAGCCATCTTACCCAGTTCCATAAAGTCGAATGTCTCTTTGTATTTGCTGAGCAATTCGGGTTGTGCATCTTTATAGGCGATTGTACGCTTGAGATTTTCACCCAGATCGTTCTTCAGTTCTTTACTGAACAGGGAGGTGATCACCTTTGTATTGGCGAAAGAGGGTTCGTCGTGATAGGCTGTCTTGATATAGAGAGGGATGATGGCGCTCATCCATCCTTGACAGTGGATGATGTCGGGTACCCAACGGAGTTTCTTCACGGTTTCCAGTACGCCACGTGCGAAGAAGACAGCACGCTCACCGTTGTCAGGATATTCCTCACCTGTCTCGTCGGCTTCCATCTGTCGCTTGCTGAAGTAATCGTCATTATCGATGAAATACACCTGGATACGTGTCTGTGGTATAGAGGCCACCTTGATGATAAGCGGGTGATCGGTATCGTCGATGATAAGCATCATCCTTGACAGACGGATCACCTCGTGCAGACAACCTCTTCTCTCGTTGATGTTACCCCACTTTGGCATGAAAGTACGAATCTCGTATCCTTTCTCCTGTATGGTGTAAGGTAATTGTTTACCGAGGAGTGAGAGCTCACTCTCTGGCACGTAGGGGATGATCTCTTGATTAATAAAAAGTACTTTCTTTGCTGCCATGACGTAATATATATTGTAATCAAATAGGTTGCAAAGGTACAAAAAA
>JAEEZP010000187.1 GCA_016291915.1 Prevotella sp.
CATCGTCAGGATATTCCGGGTACACATATTTTATTTATAAATAGGACCGAAGTTAGCACAGGCACGATAGTCAGCACCCTCCTTGTCCATTCCAAATGCATTCCATGCTGCCGGACGGAAGATGTCCTTATCGGCTACATTATGCATACATACCGGGATACGCAGGATTGAACAGAGCGTGATCAGGTCGGCACCGATATGTCCATAGGCAATAGCACCATGGTTGGCACCCCAGCAGTTCATCACTGAATATACATCCTTGAACGCATCCTTGCTAGGATCCAGACGGGGAGCAAACCAAGTGGTAGGCCATGTGGGATCCGTACGCTTGTCAAGGATCTCATTGGTCTTCGGGTCGATATCCACGGTCCATCCCTCAGCGAGTTGCAACACTGGGCCGAGTCCAGCCACCATGTTGACGCGCATCATAGTCATCGGCATGCCACCCTTGGAGAGGAAATGACTGGAGTAACCACCGCCACGGAAATAGTCACGGTCGGCAGGCATCCATGAGGTAGCCTTCAGACAAGCCTCCACATCATCGTTAGTCATATTCCAGAACTCTTTCATCGTCGGCTTACCCTCAACATCAGTCATCGCACCGGTAGCATCGAGCGTGGTAGCACCGGAGTTGATCAGATGGATGAAGCCACCGGCAGCAGCACCTTCTGGTTTCTTACCTGCCACACGCTCCACAGCCTCCGGACTCCAATAGGTACGGATATCGGAGAACATCACACCGCGGTTGGTCAGCAGATGACCGAAGAGCATCGACAAGCCGTTGAGAAAGTCGTTTTCCGTAGCCAGCACATCAGCCTCACGGAGTCCGTTCCAGTCGAACGATGTGCAGAGCATTGACTCGGGGAAGTCGAAGTTCGGCTTGTAGTCAGTCCACTGACGCTGTCCCTGAACACCACCGAAGAGGGCGTTATGTCCGAGGGCCTCCTCTTTATAACCCATCTCCAGGAGTTTGGGATTGCCATGCATCAAGTCACGGATGATCATCATCGACTTCACCGTAAACTCCCAGTCGGCATCTTTCTCCTCACGGTTCTTACCCTTACCCTTACCGTTGAAGGTGGTCATCGGGGTACCTGGGAAGAGAGCACGATCCTCATTATAGTCATGTCCCTCCTGTGGCTTGCAGTATTTCTCCACCCATGCCATGGCTTTCTTAAACTCCTCCTTGTCATAGATACCGAAGTCCACACGGCGCAGGATCTCCACGAGAGAAACATATTCCGTGCGCATACCGAGATAGTTCTGCAGGAAGTCAGCATTCACGATAGAACCGGCGATACCCATACAGGTATTACCCATAGAGAGATAACTCTTACCACGCATGGTAGCGACAGCCTGTGCAGAACGTGCGAAGCGGAGAATCTTCTCTGCCACATCAGCAGGAATCGTGTTATCATTCAGATCCTGCACATCATGACCGTAGATACCAAAGGCAGGAAGCCCCTTCTGTGCATGAGCGGCGAGAACAGCTGCCAGATAGACAGCACCCGGACGCTCTGTACCGTTGAATCCCCATACTGCCTTGGGATAGTGAGGATTCATATCCATCGTCTCCGACCCGTAGCACCAGCAGGAGGTGACGGTGATGGTAGAGCCCACGCCCTCACGCTCGAATTTCTCGGCACAGGCAGCACTCTCAGCCACACGGCCGATCGTTGTATCGCTGATGACACACTCCACGGGTGATCCGTCACCATTGTGGAGATTGGTTGATATCAATGTTGCCACAGCCTTGGCCAAAGCCATCGTCTTCTCTTCAAGACTCTCGCGAACGCCACCCTGTCTTCCGTCGATGGTCGGGCGAATACCTATTTTCGGATAATTGCTCATAATTTGATTTTTGTTTAAATAGATTTATTATAAGTTATTATTTCTTTTCAATGCACAAAATTAGGACTTCATGACGGATATGTATAGAAGAATCATCTCATTCTTTATCACTTCCGTATCAAAAGAACGAAATTAATTATCGTCTGTAATCTACACTTCGCCTAAAAAATCCTTGATACGCTGTTCATCGTTCAAACGGCATATCAGCAGTCTGCCATTTTCCTCCGCGATGATATATCGGTCAAGCCCCTGAATCACCACTTTCTCCATGTTCATCGTGTGTATCACGCAGTTGTGGGTATCAAAGAGATTCACGTTATCCCCGATGACACAGTTGCCGGAAAGATCTTTCTTGGACTGCATATAGAGCGAGCCCCAGGTGCCCAGGTCGCTCCATCCGAAGTCGGCAGGACATACGAAGATCTCATCAGCCTTCTCCATGATGGCATAGTCAACGGAGATCTTTGGACATTCGGGGAACAGCTGATCAATCATCTCCTGTTCTTTGTCTGTGCCATAGACATCTCGCAGACTCTCAAAGATCCGTGAGATCCTCGGCTCGTACATACGGAAAGCATTCACGATGGTTCTCACATTCCATATGAAGATACCAGCATTCCAATAGAAGCTCTTGTTCTGAATATACCTGATGGCAACGTCGATTTTCGGTTTTTCCTTAAAGCTGTCCACCCTGAATATCTCTCTGTTCCGAGCACTGTTCGAACTCAGGTCAGCCTGGATATAACCGTATCCTGTCTCCGGTCGTGTGGGTTTCATACCCAAGGTGACGATAGCATCAGAGTCGGCCGTAAATTCCATACATTTAGTAATCACCCGCTTGAACTCCTCTACATTCATCACAATATGGTCACTGGGCGTCACAACAATATTGGCCTTGGGATCAATACTCTTGATACGCCAACTGACATAAGCGATACAGGGAGCGGTGTTTCTGCGACAGGGCTCACAAAGAATGTTGCTGGCAGGAATGTCCGGAAGTTGTTCTTTCACCATCTCCGCATAATCCTTGTTCGTCACCACCCATACATTCTCCGGGGTACAGATACCGTCGAAACGATCCATGGTCAACTGGAGAAGACTCTTCCCCACCCCCAGTACATCGATAAACTGCTTTGGCTTCTCCGTGGTGCTCATCGGCCAAAACCTGCTGCCGACACCACCCGCCATGATCACGATATGATTATTTTTAAGAGCCATAGATTAATTGAGAATTGAAAATTGATAATTGATAGTTAGATGATATTATTTTAGTCTATATTTACTATAGCCGTACACTCTAAACCCTAAACTCTAAACCCTAAACTCTACACTAAATCTTCAACTCCTTAAGAATCGAGGAGATACGCTGTAAGGTAGTCAGACGCGTAGGTACCAGAGGCAGTCGCAGGACATTCTCAATGAATCCCATCTCGTGGAGCATCGCCTTAACACCGGCAGGGTTACCATCCACGAAGAGGAGACTGAACAAGTCGGTGAACTTATGGTGAATCTTACGGGCAGCCTCAAACTCCCCGTTCATCTCCAGGCGTAACATCTTGGAGAACTCCCTGGGAAGCGCATTACCGATGACCGAGATTACACCCACAGCACCGCAAGCAACCATCGGATAAGTCAGTGCATCATCACCACTGATCACATCAAAGTGAGCAGGTTTGTTCTTGATGATCTCATCCACCTGTTCCAGACTGCCGCTCGCTTCTTTGATAGCCACGATATTCGGACAGTCTTCCGCCAACCTGACCGTTGTCTCCGCCTTCATGTTGACGCCGGTGCGTCCAGGGACGTTATAGAGCACCACCGGCATACGGGTGGCATTGGCAATCGCCTTGAAATGCTGGTACAGTCCTTCCTGCGAGGGTTTGTTATAGTATGGGCATACACTGAGAATACCATCGATGCCATAGAAGTCTTCTGTCTGCAGTTCTTCGATGATCGCTGCCGTATTGTTACCGCCACATCCCATCATGATAGGGACACGGCCGCCAGCCATCTCGATGGCCATCTTCTTTATTTCGGATTTCTCTTCTTTGGTAAGTGTTGGGGTCTCCCCTGTCGTAGCGAGGATAACTAAAAAGTCTGCTCCATTATCCAACTGATACCGCAGCAGTCCCCGCAATGCATCATAATCGACAGCACCCGACTCTTTGAAGGGAGTAACCAATGCAATACCTAAACCTTTGAAAATATTATCCATAAAAAAATAATTATATTAATATAATTTGCAAATTTACTATTTTCGAAGCAATTATCAAAATTTTTTTTTAACTTTGCTGATAAATATGAGAATATGAAAAGATATTTTATCTATTTATCCTACGATGGTACTGACTATCATGGTTGGCAGATACAACCAAACGGCAAAAGTGTGCAGGAAGATTTGGAACATGCACTGACCACCCTCTTGCGGGAAACCGTAAGCATTACCGGTGCGGGACGTACGGATGCAGGGGTGCATGCCCGTATGATGGTTGCCCATTTCGAAACATTACAAGATATTGATACAAAACAACTTACCTATAAACTGAATAAATTTCTAAACCAGTCGATTGTCATACACGAGATAATGCCTGTGACAGAAGATCTGCATGCCCGTTTTAGTGCGACCTCCCGGACATACCATTATTTTATCCACACACGGAAAGACCCTTTTTGCCGCAAATACTCCTGTCAGATACTCTACCCGCTCGATTTCCCATTGATGAACCAAGCAGCGGCTATCCTTACAGAATATGAAGATTTCGGTGCTTTCTGTAAGTCACATACCGATGTAAAAACCACTCTTTGCCATGTCACCCAAGCGGAATGGGTACAGATTGATGAGCATCACTGGTATTTTGAAATCACCGCCAACCGTTTCTTAAGAAACATGGTGAGAGCAGTGGTAGGCACTCTGATCGATGTAGGTCGCCATCGCCTGACAATAGAAGCGTTCAGGAAAGTGATAGAGAGTGGCGAACGCACTTCAGCAGGTGAAAGCATGCCCGGTCATGCACTCTTTCTCGAACGTATCACTTATTAACAAAGTCTGGGTGAAAGAAACATACCTGTATGATAGGTGATGCCAGGGAAAACCGTTCAAGAGATGGGTGGTGAGGTATAGGTATAACAAGGCAAGGAATACATAATGCGTTACACGTGTAATCGTACTTTGCAGGCTTTTGATAATCTATAGTGAACTAATCGTGTATGGATTAGTTGACTTTTAAGTACTAATACTCGACTAATTGGGTACTGATTAGTCGACTTTTAAGTACTAATACTCGACTAATTGAGTACTGATTAGTCTGCTTTTATTGATTAGTACTCAAATCATCTATCATATAGTATTCACGAAAAGATGACCATCGCCCATAAAAGATTCTAATGATCAGATACAGGGTGATGAGTAATCCGTAAACCGCCAATAACTGCGGTAACGACCAATGAATGCCATTGACCACCGGATGAGGTAACGAGGCACACCAAGCATTATACTCTTGAATGACCATCAGGTTATATTTTATCATGAGGGCGATAAACGACTGTAATGCCGGGCAAAAAATCAGTATCTGGAAAAGAAGACTGAAATAGAGTAACATCGTAACACACGGGATAATAACCAGATTAGAAAGGAAGTACATCAGAGAGAACTGATGGAAGTAGTATGCTGCTAAAGGAGCAGTTCCCAGTTGGGCTGCCGTACTCACCATAAACATCTGCCACATCCAACGGATTAATGGATTTCTAATGTTTTGAAATATATTTACAACATCTTTATATATCACTACGATAGAAAAGACAGCCAGGAAAGATAACTGAAAGCCTATGTCATAGAGGTCCGTGGGGGTGATCAACAACATAAGAATGGCTGTAAAAGCGAGTACATTTAGCGATATTCCATCCCGAGACAGCAGTCGGGCCAATGAAAAGACCGTCAACATGACCGTTGCCCTGATCACTGAAGGTGAAGAACCCGTCAGCATGGCAAAAAACCAGATAGCAGGAAGGGTATACAATACGATAAGACATTGTCGGAAAAGATAGTTCCGGATGAAGCAAAAAACCATGCGGAAGAAGAGATAGAAAAGAGCGAAGACAATCCCTGTGTGTAACCCTGACAAGGCAAGAATATGGGATGAACCACTTATTGAAAAAGGCTTTCTTATATCTTTATTTAACAATGACTTATCTCCAAGTGTTATAGCATTAATCAAAGCTTTTTCTTCCATGTTGAAATCGTAACGTTCATAGGTAGCGAGTAATTGTTTACGAAGATGACTGATGTTTCTGGAACAATCACTAGAAACTGTATTTTCAGTTTCCTGATATGGAGCATCACCATGGTTTGATACGATGCCCATACGAAGGATTCCGAACAATATTATCGTCATAGACAGCATGACCGACTGACCAATTTTCTTCCTATGGAAAAGCAATGTGAGGAGGAAGAACAAACAGCATATAGCAAAGCATATTTGTATGTCAATAAAAATTGACAAATACCCGCTTAATAACATACCCATCATCAAGAACAGAACAACCCTTAGCAAGGGCATCGTTTGCCATTTCCCGTTTGTTTTCATAGCGATGATTTAGCTCCTGCAAAGTTAATTGATTAGCTGAAGTTAGGTGATTAAAACAAATTCTTTTTTGCTAAGAAAATGCAGTTTTCTACGACAACAGTGTTTCGACGGATGGAGAGAAGAGCGTAAAAGAATAGAAAAATCGATAAAAACGAGACACACATGCAGATAATTGGAAAATTATGCTTAAATTTGCAGGCTGATACTATGTATCAATGTTTAATCTGAAGTAAAAAGAAAAGAAATATGAAGAAAACAGTTATAATGCTGCTGCTGTTTTTCATGGCACAGATGACATGGGCCGTGAAAGCACAGAGAGGTCCTTCGAAAATCAAGCAGAAAGATGGGACAACCCTCACTATCCGCAGTTGGGGCGATGCTCATTTCCACTACTCCACCACGATGGACGGTGTATTACTCTACCACGAAGGGTACGACTATTTTATCGCCAAGGTAGAGAATGACGGAACACTGACGAGCACGGGTATCCTGGCACATAACCAAGACCAGCGTACAGAAGTGGAGAAGGCAGCCATCGCCAATCAGGACCGTGAGAAATTTTTCCAGCAGGAGGAAGAACAGCAGAGACAACGGGTGAGACGGAGAGAACCGGTAGTCGTTGACAATTCCTATTTCCCTCACTCAGGTAGTCCGAAAGCCGTGGTGATCTTAGCTGAGTTCCAGGATGTAACCTTCCTGGACAGTGATGCAAAGAATGTATTCAACGAATATCTGAATGCTGACGGTAAGCCTTCCAACACTGTTGGTAATGCCTCCAACGGTACAGTATCCAGGAACCACGGTAGTGTAGCGAAGTATTTCAAGGACGTGAGTTTCGGTGCTTTTACCCCGCAGTATGATGTGTACGGACCGGTAAAACTGCCCCAGAATCTGAAGTATTACGGGGCTGGTGATGATTATATGGATCGCTTCATCCCTAAAGTGTGTGAACTGGCAGATGAACAGGTGGATTTCTCCCAATACGACAGCAATAATGATGGAAGGGTGGATATCCTGTGTGTGATCTTTGCCGGCTATTCCGAAGCTACTGACGGTAACTCGTCCGACTGCATCTGGCCGAAGGAGTCAATCATCAGTGGCGTAAACCGCGATGGAAAACAGATTTACCGATATATGGTAAGTGCAGAAAGGAATGCCACCCCAGATAATCCCGGATATATCAACGGAGTGGGAGTATTCTGTCATGAGTTTTCACACTGCATGGGATTACCCGACTTCTACCCCACCACCACTGCTGCTCAAAATGCTGCTAATCCAGGCATGGAATACTGGGATCTGATGGATGGCGGTGAATACGTGCGTAACGGATGGAATCCCACGGAATATACCGCTTGGGAGCGTGAGGCGATGGGATGGATGACCATCGACACATTGAAAGATGCAGGAACAGTGACACTGGCTGCGCTCAATGCCGGCGGCAAGGCATATCGTATCATGAACGATAATGATGCGACCGGACATGAGTACATCATCATTGAGAATGTCCAGAAAACAGGATGGAACGAAAAATTGCTGTCATCTGGCATGATGATCACCCATGTGGATTACAATGAGACAGCTTTCAAACTGCCGGAAAACCGTCCGAACAATGAGATAGGACACTCCCGTTATACCATCATTCCCGCAGACGGAGAATATCTCAGTTCTTATAATATTTATGATCCGGACCCCGACAATCCTAATGATAAGGTTCCCGAGGGTAAATATACCACCGACACTTATGAATCCAGCATGGCGAAGGATCTCTATCCCGGTCCGAACAACGTCACTTCCATCAGTAGTTTTACCATGTACACGGGAACGATGAACAAACCTTTCTATAACATCAAAGAGGAGAATGGCGTGATTACTTTCAACTTCCTTGATGCTACGGGCATCAAGGGTGTGAAGGAGCAGACCGTTGAAGACAACAAGATCTATGCCCTCGACGGCACATTTATGGGTACCGACCGTAATGTGCTGAAGAAAGGCGTATATGTGATTAACCGGAAGAAAGTAGTGATCAAATAATATTTATTTATAACTTACAAACTCATCAACTTATAAACTCATAAAACTCATTAACTCATAATATGATAACAGTAACGAATTTGGCCATACAGTTTGGTAAGCGCGTGTTGTATAAAGATGTGAACATCAAGTTTACCAATGGAAATATCTATGGTGTGATTGGAGCTAACGGCGCAGGTAAATCAACATTGTTAAAGGCGATCAGCGGAGAACTCGAGCCCAACAAAGGAAGTGTGGAGCTGGCTCCCGGTGAGCGTCTGTCGGTCTTGGACCAGGACCACTTCAAATATGATGAATTCAATGTGATGGATACCGTGCTGATGGGCCATCAGCCATTGTGGCAAAATATGAAAGAGCGCGAAGCACTGTATGCCAAACCGGAGATGTCAGAGGAAGATGGTAACTTAGCTGCCGAACTGGAACTGAAGTTCGCTGAGATGAACGGTTGGGAGGCAGAGAGTGAGTCCGCACAACTGTTGCAGAACCTCGGTATCAAGGAGGAGCTGCACTATAAGCAGATGAGTGAGTTGTCTAACAACGAGAAGGTACGTGTGATGCTGGCCAAGGCGCTGTTCGGGCACCCCGACAACCTGTTGTTGGATGAGCCTACCAACGACCTAGACTTGGATACCGTGCAGTGGTTGGAGGGTTATCTGAGTAACCTCGAGCAGACTGTGTTGGTGGTGAGCCACGACCGTCACTTCCTGGATGCGGTAAGTACACAGACTGTAGATATCGACTTCGGTAAGGTAACTGTTTTTGCCGGTAACTACTCTTTCTGGTATCAGAGTTCTCAGTTGGCCTTGAGACAGGCGCAGAACCAACGACAGAAAGCAGAGGAGAAGCGTAAGGAGTTGGAGGAGTTTATCCGTCGTTTCTCTGCCAACGTGGCAAAGAGTAAGCAGACCACCTCACGTAAGAAGATGCTGGAGAAGTTGAATGTGGAAGAGATCCGTCCTTCCAGCAGGAAGTACCCGGGTATCCTCTTCAATATGGAGCGTGAGCCGGGTAACCAGATCCTGCAAGTGGAAGGACTGAAAGCCACGGATACCGACGGCACACTGCTCTTCGACAACGTGAATTTCAATATCGAGAGAGGACAGAAGACTGTGTTCCTCAGTCATAACCCCAAGGCGATGACCGCCCTCTTCGAGATCATCAACGGCAACCGTGAGGCAGATGCCGGAACCTATAAGTGGGGTGTCACCATCACCACAGCCTATCTACCCCTGGACAACACCGAGTTCTTCAAGAGTGACCTGAACCTGGTTGACTGGCTTTCACAATATGGCACTGGCAACGAGGTGATGATGAAAGGTTATTTAGGCAGGATGCTCTTCAAGCAGGAAGAGGTAGAGAAGAAGGTTAGTGTATTGTCGGGTGGTGAGAAGATGCGCTGTATGATTGCCCGTATGCAGTTGAAGAACGCCAACTGTCTGATTCTCGATACCCCGACGAACCATCTCGACTTGGAGAGTATCCAGGCCTTCAACAACACACTGGTGGGATTCAAGGGCAATGTGCTCTTCGCCAGTCACGACCACGAGTTTATCAATACGGTGGCCGACCGTATCATCGAACTGACGCCCAAAGGCACGATCGACAAACTGATGACTTACGACGATTATATTTACGATGAGAGTATCAAGGAACAAAAAGCAAAGATGTACGAATAGATTGGCATGGTTTTTGTTTACCACTTGAAAAAAGAATTAAAAAATGAAAGAGAATATGAAAAACGATGAGCTGCTTGATCATGAAGAGCAGAATGAGAATGTGGAAAACAACGTGAACGAGGAAGCTGCAGAGAAAGAAACTGTGGAAACGGAAAACGTTGACAAAGAGGCAGACGGTCAAGAGGATGTTGACAAGGAGTCAACCGAGGATGCAACTGATGACAAAGAGGCAGCATCTGAAGAGAATGAGGAACAGTCAGCCCTTGACAAAGCCTTGGATAAGATTGCTGAATTGCAGGATAAATACTTACGGTCGGTGGCAGAGTTTGACAACTACCGTAAACGTACCTTGAAGGAGAAGACAGAGTTGATACTGAATGGTTCTGAGAAGGCAGTATGTGCCGTACTTCCTGTTGTTGATGATATCGAGCGTGCCATCAGCAATGGTCAGAACACCGATGATCCCGAAGTCTTGAAAGAAGGTATGCTGCTGATCTACCAGAAATTCGAGAAGGTATTAGAGAGTCTGGGTGTTAAGAAGATCGACACTACCGATGCACTCTTCGATGTTGACATCCACGAGGCTGTGGCTATGGTCCCCGGTATGGGCGATGACAAGAAGGGCAAGGTGATCGACTGCATCCAGACAGGCTATAAATTGAACGACAAAGTAATACGTCATGCAAAAGTGGCGGTAGGACAGTAAACAAGAAATCATGGCAAAGAGAGATTATTACGAGGTCTTAGGGGTTGACAAAAACGCTTCTGAGGATGATATCAAGAAAGCTTATCGAAAGATAGCCATCAAATATCACCCCGACCGTAACCCCGGCAACAAAGAGGCCGAAGAGAAATTCAAGGAGGCTGCAGAGGCTTACGATGTGCTGCACGACCCTCAGAAACGTCAGCAATACGATCAGTTTGGCTTTGACGGTCCTCAGGGTATGGGTGGCTTTAGTGGCTTCGGTGGCGGCGGCTTCTCGATGGATGATATCTTCTCTATGTTCGGTGATGTCTTTGGAGGTCGTGGCGGTTTCGGTGGCTTTGGCGGCTTCGGAGGTGGTCAGCGTCAGGCTGCCCAGCATCGTGGCTCCGACCTTCGTCTGAAGGTTCGTCTGACCTTACAGGAGGTATCCACAGGTGTGACCAAGAAGTTTAAGGTAAAGAAAGATGTCGTTTGTCAGCATTGTTCTGGCACAGGTGCCGAGAAAGGCAGCAGCAGTGAGACATGTGCTACGTGTCATGGCAGTGGTGTGGTGACACGTACCACACAGAGTCTGTTCGGTCTGATGCAGAGTCAGAGTGTCTGTCCTACCTGTAATGGTGAAGGTAAGGTTATCAAGAATAAGTGTAAGTACTGTGGCGGCACAGGAATCGTCAAGGGCGAAGAGGTTGTGGAGATCAAGATCCCTGCCGGTGTGGCCAGTGGTATGGTGGTGAATGTTCCCGGTAAGGGAAATGCCGGTATTCATAATGGTGTGGCAGGAAATATCCAGGTACTCATCGATGAAGAGGAGAACGACACCTTCATCCGTGACGGGCAGGATGTGATCTACAACCTGTTGCTCGACTTCCCCACAGCAGCCTTAGGTGGCAACGTGGAGATACCTACCATCGAAGGAACACGTGTGAGAATAAAGATTGAACCGGGAACGCAGCCCGGTAAGACACTCCGTCTGAGGGGCAAGGGTCTCCCTGCCGTTCAGGGCTATGGCTCAGGAAGAGGGGATATCGTGGTAAACATCAGCGTTTTCGTTCCTAAGTCACTCAACAGAGATGAGAAGAACATGTTGGAGAAGATGAAGGACAGTGAAAACTTTAAGGGAGATAGCAGTACGAAGCGAACTATCTTCAACAAGTTTAAGAATTATTTTAATTGAGTTGACGAGTAGACGAGTAAACAAGTTAACGAGTTAATAGTTTTTGAGTTTTTGAGTTTTTGAGTTTTTGAGTGGTCGAGGTATCGAGATCACGAGATTACGAGATTACGAGATCACGAGATTACGAAACTCTAAACTCTAAACTCTAATTATCGTGCAAACCGAATGCAGTAAGCTTGCTTATTGCTGAGGTGCAGCCGATGATCACGGCGAAGCCGTAAACTCTAAACAATTACTTTGGGTGATGATGAATTATCAGGAAACCATAGAATATCTATATCAGGCTGCACCTACCTTTCAGAAAGTAGGTGCAGCAGGTTATAAGGAGGGTCTTGAAAACACCCTCCTGTTGGATGAGCATTTCGGTCATCCGCACCAGTATTACACAACTATACACGTTGCGGGCACCAACGGGAAAGGTTCTTGTTCACATACCTTGGCAGCTATCCTGCAATCAGAAGGACTGAAGATAGGACTCTACACCTCACCGCATCTAGTGGATTTCCGGGAGCGCATCAAGGTTAACGGCCAATGTATTCCCCAAGAGTATGTCATTGATTTCGTGGAGAATGAACGGGCTTTCTTCGAGCCATTGCATCCGAGTTTCTTTGAGTTGACCACAGCGATGGCTTTCAAATACTTTGCGGAAGAGAAGGTTGACATAGCCGTGATAGAAGTGGGGCTGGGAGGACGACTGGATTGCACAAACATCATCACCCCTATCCTATCCGTCATCACGAATATCAGTAAAGACCATACACAGTTCCTGGGCCATACGCTGCATGAGATAGCCGGTGAGAAAGCCGGTATTATTAAAAGAGGTGTACCTGTGGTTATCGGTGAGACCGTTCCTGAGACGAAGGATGTGTTCTTGAAGAAGGCTGCTGCCATGAATGCCCCTATCATCTTTGCTGAGGATTTTGATATCCTGCCGTATCAAGACTATGATTTCCAACTGAAAGGCTTTTACCAGGAGAAGAACAGACGAACGATCCTTTGTGCGGCTGATCAACTGCATCTGTCAGCTGATGCCATCAAGAAAGGAATGAGTGAAGTCTGTCAGATGACCGGTTTGTGGGGGCGTTGGCAACAGTTGCAATCCTCCCCTACTGTTATCTGTGACACCGGACATAATGTAGGTGGATGGGAATACCTGAGTGAGCAGATACGCAGACAACCCTGTCGCCAGTGTCGTATTGTTTTCGGCATGGTGGATGACAAGGAAATAGAGAAGGTCATGGCAATGTTGCCGAAAGATGCCGTTTATTATTGGACGCAGGCAGAGACGAAGCGGGCTGTTGATGTGGAAAAGGTTTCAGCTATCGGTCATCGTCTTTCTTTGCAGGGCACCAGTTATAGGGATGTGGCGAGTGCCTACCATGCTGCCTTAAAGGATGCCGACGCCGATGATTTTGTCTTCGTCGGGGGCAGCAGTTATGTGGTGGCAGACTTGCTTTGTCTTTTTTAACACTCCCATTCGTTTTTTTCTTTTGTTTCCTTTGGGTTTCTCATTATTTTTTATTTACTTTGCAGACAAAGGTTTATAAACTTAAATTTATTGCATAATGAGTAATTCAGAGACACAAAATTTATGTGGTCTGAAGAGGGAAGACTTTCAGACCACTGTCAATGGTAAGCATACAGACCTCTTTCTTCTTAAAAACAGCCAAGGCAACGAAGTGGCAGTAACCAACTATGGAGGTGCTATCGTAGCCATCATGGTACCAGACAAAAACGGCAACTATGCCAATGTGATTCAGGGACATGACAACATCCAGGACGTCATCAACAGTCCGGAGCCTTTCCTTTCTACATTGATCGGCCGTTATGGCAATCGCATCAAAGAAGGAAAATTCCAATTAAACGGTAAAGAATATCAGTTGGCCATCAACAATGGTCCGAACGCTTTGCACGGTGGCCCTAAGGGATTCCATGCACAGGTGTGGGATGCAGAGCAGATGAACGACGCTACCGTAACGATGTGCTATGTCTCTCCATATCTGGAAGAAGGTTTTACCGGTGAATTGAAAACCATCGTAACATTCACCTTCACCGATGAGAATGAGTTGGTTATCAGTTATCTGGCTACAACAAACAAGAAGACTATCGTCAACCTTACCCATCACGGATTCTTCTCCTTGGCAGGTATTGCCGACCCTACCCCAACCATCGATGATCTGCTGTGCGAGATCAATGCTGACTTCTATATCCCCATTGATGAGAACAGCATACCTACCGGAGAGATTCTGAAGGTAGAAGGAACACCGTTTGATTTCCGTAGGGAAAAAGCTGTCGGACAAGATATCGATGCCGACAATGAGCAGATCAAGAACGGAGCCGGTTATGATCATTGTTTTGTGCTTAATAAAAAAGAAGCCGGAGATCTTTCCTTTGCCGCCCGTATCACCGATCCCAACAGCGGACGATGGATGGAGGTTTACACCACAGAGCCAGGTGTGCAGGTATATACCGACAACTGGGCTGACGGCTACAAGGGACAGCATGGCGCAACATTCCCAAGAAGGAGTGCTATCTGTTTCGAGGCACAGCACTTCCCCGACAGTCCTAACCGCAGCTATTTCCCCTCTGTGGTATTAACACCCGAGAGTCATTACACCCAAAAGACTATCTACAAGTTTGGTGTGACAAAATAAGTTTTACTAACCTCTAAATAAAATTATTATGGATATAGAACACGTAAGAAGTCGCTTTATCAAGCATTTTGATGGTAAGACAGGTAATATCTATGCATCCCCAGGCCGTATCAACCTCATTGGTGAGCATACAGATTACAATGGTGGTTTCGTATTCCCAGGAGCCGTGGATTGCGGTATAATGGCAGAAGTACGCCCCAATGGCACTAATACTGTGATGTGCTATGCCATCGACTTAAAAGACCGTGTTGAATTTAAGGTAGATGATCCACAAGGACCGAAGACCAGTTGGGCACGCTATATCTACGGTATCATCCAGGAGATGAGAAAGCGTGGTGTTGACGTAAAAGGTTTCAACACAGCATTCTCCGGTGATGTGCCACTGGGTGCCGGCATGTCTTCTTCAGCTGCTCTGGAGAGCTGCTTTGCCTTCGCTATCAACGACCTGTTTGGCGACAACAAAGTATCCAAATGGGATATGGTATTAGCTGGGCAGGCAACCGAGCATAACTACTGTGGTGTAAAGTGTGGTATCATGGATCAGTTTGCCAGTGTCTTTGGACAGGCAGGAAAACTGATGCGCCTGGATTGCCGCAGCCGTGAGTTTGAGTATTATCCATTCAATCCACAGGGATATAAGCTCGTATTGCTGAACTCTTGTGTGAAGCACGAATTGGCAGGATCTCCCTATAACGACCGCAGAAACAGTTGTGAGAATGTTGTGAAGCATATCGCTGCCAAGCATCCGGATATGGTGAAGGAGACCTTACGTGACTGTACATGGGAAGAACTTGAGGAAGTACGCGAGGAAGTTGGTGCTGAAGACTATAAGCGTGCTAAGTTCGTACTCGGTGAGAAAGACCGTGTGCTGGCAGTCTGCGATGCACTGGTTGCCGGTGACTACGAGACTGTAGGAAAGAAGATGTACGAGACTCATGAGGGTTTAAGTAAAGATTACGAGGTTTCTTGCGAAGAGCTTGATTTCCTGAATGATATCGCTAAGGCAAATGGTGTTACAGGAAGTCGAATCATGGGTGGTGGCTTCGGTGGATGTACGATCAACTTGGTGAAAGACGAGTTGTA
>JAEEZP010000188.1 GCA_016291915.1 Prevotella sp.
AACAAAAAAGAGCACTCGTGAGAGTACTCTTTTCATGCAACATCCGAGGATCTTGCTGTTGTCCTTAGCGGATTCGAACCACTACAAACAGAACCAAAACCTGTTGTGCTACCATTACACCAAAGGACAATCGTGATATTCGGCTGCAAAGGTAGTGCTTTTTTTATCCACTACCAAATATTTTCGCAAAATTCTTATTTTACCGTCAGGAGGAAATAGTTCTTCTTTCCTTTCTGAACGAGCAGATATTTGCCGTCGATGAGATCATCTTCCGTGATAGGACGCTCGAAGGAATTCAGTTTCTCCTTATTCAAAGAGACACCGCCGCCCTGAACCATCTTACGCATCTCTCCCTTACTGGAGAAGATAGGAGCCGACTGTGTGAAGACCTCTACTGCAGGGAATCCGAGCACATCCTTTTCAATGTCATAGTGAGGAACACCGTCGAAGACATCCAGGAAGGTAGCCTCATCGAGTTTCTCCAGTCCCTCTTTCGTTGACTTACCGAAGAGAATGCTGCTGGCTTCGATAGCTGCCTCGAGTGCCTCCTTAGAGTGGACCATCTCTGTAACCTCCTCAGCCAAGCGACGCTGTAACACACGGCGACCGGGATCTTGCTGATGCTCTGCCACCAATGCATCTATCGTCTCCTTATCCAAAGAGGTGAAGATCTTGATATAACGCTCAGCATCCTCATCACTGGTATTCAACCAGAACTGGTAGAATCTGTAAGGAGTAGTACGCTGGGGGTCTAACCAGATGTTTCCACTCTCTGTCTTACCGAATTTCTTACCGTCAGACTTGGTAATCAGTGGACAAGTGAGGGCGAAAGCCGGTTCTGCCTCAGAGCCTAATGTTCTGCGGATCAACTCCGTTCCTGTGGTCATATTACCCCATTGGTCATTACCACCTAACTGCAAACGAACGCCGTTATGCTGATAGAGATAGAGGAAGTCATATCCTTGCAACAACTGATAGGTAAATTCTGTAAAAGAAAGTCCGTCACGGGCTGTACCATTCAAACGTTGCTGAACACTCTCCTTTGCCATCATATAATTGACAGTGATGTGCTTACCTACCTCGCGGGCGAAATCCAGGAAGGTAAAGTTACGCATCCAGTCATAGTTGTTCACCATCTCTGCCTTATTCGGTTCTTCACTGTCAAAATCCAGGAATTTTGCCACCTGCTTCTTGATACACTCCTGATTATGACGGATAGTAGTGTCATCAAGGAGGTTACGCTCCTGGCTCTTTCCTGAAGGATCACCGATCATAGCTGTTGCTCCACCCACCAGGATGATGGGTTTATGTCCGCATCGCTGCAGATGGCGAAGCATCATGATTCCACAAAGATGTCCGATATGCAGTGAGTCGGCTGTTGGGTCTGTACCCAGGTAAGCAGATACAAGATGTTCATTCAGATACTCTTCTGTTCCGGGCATAATCTGAGCCAGCATCCCTCTCCACTTTAGTTCTTCAACAAAATTCTTTATCATCGATAGATGTATAATGAGTTAATTAATATTTTTGGTTACCTAAATATCTTTTCTTTACGGAACGGGATCATAGCCTGATCCTCCCCAAGGGTTACATCGTAAGATTCTCCATATCGCCAACCCTAATCCTTTTATCGGTCCGTGTTTCTTCAGTGCCTGTCGGGCATACTCCGAACAAGTAGGCGTAAACCGGCATGATGGCGGGGTATATGGAGAGATAAACTTCTGGTATAGCCAGATAGGTATCAGTAAGACAGCCACCATCAGCCATGAGATGCCTCGTATGATCTTCTTTAGGATGTTCATAGCCGTTCGCTTACTCGCAACAACAGGTTTCTGACTATCTTTTCCACATCTGCACTCTCATGCAACTGATCATCCATCCAGATGAAGGCGAGAACCAGTGTTTTACCTTCCCTCTCCGGCAGTATCTGTTTATGATGACGATAAGCCTCCCGTATCTGTCGTTTCACCCGATTACGGTTGACAGCCCTCTTAAAAAAACGTTTGGGCACACTGACCAAGATCTGTGCACCTACCCCATTGTAAGACGCCCGCTCAGTCTCCATATACACCAGTCGTATGGGGAAAGAGGTGAGTGAACGATGGTTCGTCCCTCCAAAGAGCTGGTCGATTGTTCGTTTGCTCGACACCCGCTCCTTCTTGTTTAGTCCCTGAGCATCGGCAATCATCATCGTTTATTTCTTCGTCTTCTTCAGATAAGCCTTGAGGGCACTTGTCATGGAAGGATACTCCTTCGAGGGAGCCTCTATCTCCACATTCAAACCTGCTTGATGAGCAGCCTGCGCAGTAGCAGGTCCGAACGTTGCTACGATTGTCTCGTTACGCTCATTACCGAAGGTGTTCTTAAACGCACGGATACCGGAAGGACTGAAGAAGATACACATATCGAAATCGAAAGCATTCTTCTCTTCTTCAGTGAAATCGTTGCTGACAGTACGGTACATCACACATTCCATATGCTGCAGTCCTTTGGCATCGAGCATCTGCTTTACGCTATCGTCGTGGACACTGCTCATAGGTATCAGATAACGCTCCGTCTTATGCTTCACCATGGTTGGAACAAGACCGTCCACCTTACCGGTAGTACCGAAGAACACCTTACGCTTACGATACTGAACATACTTCTGGATGTAAAGAGCGATCTGCTCAGTAACACAGAAATATTTCATATCCTCAGGAATCTCCAACCGCATCTCCTTAGCCAACTTGAAATAGTTGTCTATCGCATGGCGGGAGGTGAAGACAACGGCCGTATAATTCAATATACTCACCTTCTGCTGACGGAATTCCTTTGAAGTCAATCCTTCTACCTTGATGAAAGGGCGGAACACCAGCTCTACACCAAACTCGTTGGCTATGTCATAATAGGGCGATTTGTCGCTCGCTGGCTTTGGCTGAGATACTAATATCTTTTTTACCATTACTGTCCTAAAAATTTATTTTTAAATAATCGACGACAATCCTCAATATTCCGAATAAAATAATTAAGGGTACGATTTCGAGGGCACAAAGGTACAAAATAAATTGAAAAGAAAATGCATTTCCCCTGAAAAAGATTACATGGCACTTATAAAATGTCATTATTTTCACCAATATTAAGACAATAAGGGCATAAATAACTGCATTATGTAATGACAAATCAAAATAACTCAGCAATAACACCAAGGGTAACAAAACGATTCCTGTCATTGAAATCAAGAAGAGCTGGGACTTCAACCATTGTCCATTTTTTTTCCCATCAAAAAAGATCTGATTCAGTACTGTATATAAGAATGCCTTCAACAGGTAATAGATGAGAAAAGCCCCGGCAAATAGTGCTATCAGATGATAAGGTGATTTTAAAATGAATGTTTGCGCGACATTTTCCTGGACATAGAAGAAGCACAACAAGGCCCATAGGATACAAGTGTGAAACACAAGGAAGAACTGGAAACGGAACTCACTTGTCGTCTCAGTTACCTCGGTAGTGCGCTCACTGCGGGGGATATAGAAGAAATCCTTTATCTGCCTGAGGATAAAGTGCCTTACACGCGAAAAAGCAATCATCACAAGGATGAAACAACCTAACAACAGTCCGGTGATAACATCGTCATGACGGATGGCATAAGGCATCGGATCACCAGCCATGCCATAGCGGCCACCGTTGATCTCCGGATGATAC
>JAEEZP010000189.1 GCA_016291915.1 Prevotella sp.
TTTATGCTTGCCGGTCTGGTGATTGATGATGCCGTGAAGAATCTTTCGTGATTTCAGAATGACAACAGTTCTTCACCCTCGAGTTCGCATTCTGTGAACCCCAATTCTTTCGCTTTGTCCGATGATACAATGAAATAGACAACCTCTCCGGTAACGCAGAGTTCGCCGTTGGCATTTGACAGTTCCACCGTAATGGTTACGAGGTTGCGCCGCTGTTCGGTAATCCTTCCACGTATGGTCAACTCGGGTTCTAAGGTTGATACCGCTTTCTTATAACGCACATTAAGAGATGAGGTAACACCGGATGTCTGTAGTTTGCGGAATACCACCCATCCTGCTGTCTCATCAATCAATGAAGCGATAATGCCGCCATGCAACACATTGAGCCAACCCTGATAACGGTCGCCCGGTTTCCAGTAACTGACGATATCATCACCGTCCTCAAAAAACACCATGTGGAGTCCAAGAGGATTGTCGGGACAACAACCGAAACAATTGTACCCCTCACGGTATAACCATGGATTCTTAATCTTTCGCATATTTTATTAGTTGACAAGTAGACAAGTAAACAAGTTGACAAGTAAACAAGTTGACGAGCAGCGCAACAATAGGCAATTATTTATTTTTTTGCACGCTCCCTACCACGAAGATGCTGCACTCATAGAGCAACCAGATGGGAAGGGACACGATGAGCAGTGTGAAAATGTCGGATGTAGGTGTGATAACCGCTGCTACGATAAGGATAGCCACGAAAGCATGACGACGGTATCCCTCCATCCACTCTTTGCGGAGCAATCCGAACTTCGCCAACAACCATGAGAGCACCGGCAGTTCAAAGACGATACCCATCATCAGGCTGAGCATCAGGAGGGTATCTACATAACTGCTGATGGTAAGCATGTTCGCGACACTGTTGTTGACCTGATAAGTTCCTAAGAAACGTACGGTAAGCGGAAACACGAGAAGGTAGTTGACCAGCACACCCAACAAGAACATCAGATAGGCAGAAAGTGTGATGCGTACAGAATAACGACGCTCATTCTCGTAAAGTGCCGGAGACACAAAACTGAACAACACATACAACAGATAAGGAGAGGCACATACCAGTCCGGCAACCAATGCCACCTTCATATGAATGAGAAACTGTTCAGCCAAGCCGGTATTGATCAGTTGTATGCTGAACGGTTCTACCCCCACCCATCGCCACAGAAAGAAGTTACTGTCTTGAGGAGCAAGTACTAAGCGGAAGAGAGGATCTTTAAGCGCGAAAGCAATGATACCGGTAGCCACGGTAGCTACCAGTATCTTGATGATGCTCGAACGGAACACGTCAAGATGTTCCCAAAAGGTCATCTCCTCATTTTCCGCCATGCTTATTTCTTTTTAAAGAGTCCTTTGATGAAGCCACCCACCTTTGAGGCACCACGTTCAATACCTTTTGACATGCTGTTACCCACACTGTCGATCTCATCAATCACCTTCTGTGACTTGTTACGGAAGAGTTTCTTCTGATAACGTGTGCGATATTCGGAATACAGGCTCAACTCCTGGTTGTTCATCTGTTCCTTATACTCCATCTTATATCGGTCACGGAAAGAAGCGTACTTAGCCTCTAATGCAGGCACCTCACTATCTTTGATACTATCCTTAGCCTCAACCTGTTCTACAAATTTCTTCATCTCATCCAGGAAGGTAGTTACCTTCTGTGCATGTGCTGTTGCTGTTAGCATCACTGACAGGAACAGCATTACAACCATCTTTTTCATATTCTCTTTTTCTTTAATTGGTTTCTATTTATATTCAAAATGTTGATAATCCTTCAGACTCACCCAGTCGCCTCCCCATCTAAAGCCTTGAGCCGTAAACAACTTATACGCCAAGTCGTTATGGTCAATCTTGTACGAGATATCGCGACGACGGTCTCTGTTAAAAGCATATTTCCGTCCTGCGGCTGGCTGTATCAGGGTCCGGTGCTTTCCCTTTTTGACGTATGGATTATACAAAGGATTAATATCCACAGCCAGCCCTTTCGCATGCTTAGACAACGTCGTCGAACCTTTCACCACACGGAAATTGAAACAAGAAGTGTTGTTGTCGGTCATCGAACGCTCATCATCAGCATCATAGTTGTCGATGAGTACCATCCGCTCTATCCGGTATTGGGCATCATACAGTTGACGGAAGATCTTGACCAGTTTGTCGGCAATGCTCTTGTTGCAGATCATCTCCCCCATCTGTATCTCTCCGGCGGCATTACGATGCAACACTCTCAGGTAACGGTAATCCTCACGTTTCAATGGGGCCCCTTCCTTCCAAGTCTTCCCTAGCATTCGTGCGAATACCCCATCGGGAATTACCTCGGAAGAAAAGCACTTGTCGATACCTATCTGCTGAACCACCGACTCAGACAAAGTCTTTCCTGCCTGCCAAGGTATTTCCTTTTCTTTGGCCTGTAGCATCAGAATGCTCCATAGTAAGAGCACGGAGAGGATCATGATATGTTTCGTATTATTTGTCATTTACAAACACTTGCTAAGACCTGCATCCCAAAGGGAGAGCCAGTCCATGAAAGATTTTATCCTTTTACCAAATCTCGGGCAAAGATAGTAGTTTTTTCTTTCTTCTGTCAAATTATTATGGTTTTTTAGTGAATAAACATTAGTTTCTGCTTGTTTACCGATTATTTTACCTATATTTGCAATAACTAAGAATTCATTCTTTAAAAGTAGATGATTATGAAAAAAATACTGACTATTCTTTTACTGTGTATGACTTTTATGCATGTAAATGCTGCTAATCAGGCAAACTTCAATATCGTACCTCTGCCCAACGATATTCAGGAAACGAAAGGGAAACCGTTTATACTCTCACAGGAAAGTAACCTATGGTGTAATATCATAACAGATGACGGACTGGAGAGAGACCGCAGATTTCTATGGCAGTATATCAAGGAACAGACAGGTATCAGTCTGAAAGACAATAAGGGTAACAAGAAATCACAGATCATCCTGGGATTAAACAAAAAGATCAGTAATCCAGAAGGCTATCGTATAACAGTCAACGAGAAAGAGATATTGATCGAGGGATCGACTGCTGCGGGTGTCTTCTACGGTATTCAGACCCTACGCAAGGCGCTGCCCCTGCAAAAGGATGGCGCAGCCATTGAAATTCCTGCTGTTATTATCAACGATGCACCGCGCTTTGCCTACCGTGGCATGCACCTCGATACCAGTCGTCATTTCTTCACTGTTGAGTTTATCAAGCAGTATATCGACATGATGGCATTGCATAATATGAATACCTTCCATTGGCATATCACCGATGATCAGGGATGGCGCATAGAGATAAAGAAATATCCTGAACTCACCACCAAAGGCTCGATACGTAAAAGGACCGTGATCGGACGCAATACGGATCTGTACGACAATACCCCTTATGGCGGTTACTACACACAGGAAGAAGCAAGAGACATTGTGAGATATGCGGCAAAACGTTATATTACCGTGATCCCAGAGATCGATATGCCAGGACACATGATAGGAGCACTCACAGCATATCCGGAGTTAGGCTGTACGGGCGGCCCTTACGAGGTAAATCCCCGATGGGGTGTATTCGACGATATCCTCTGCGCCGGCAATCCTAAAGTCTTCGATTTTGTTAAGAATGTCTTAGACGAGATTATTGACATCTTCCCCTCGAAGATTATCCATATCGGTGGAGATGAGGCACCGCGTATTCGTTGGCAACACTGTGCGAAATGTCAGGGTTTGATCCGTAAGTTAGGACTGAAAGGTGATGGTAAATATCCTGCCGAGGCAAAACTGCAAGGTTATTTCACTTCTGTCGTAGAGGATTATCTTGCCCAAAAAGGCCGTCGTATCCTCGGATGGGACGAACTGTTGGAAGGAGATGTCAAGCCTTCCGCTATCATCATGAGTTGGCGCGGTGTAGAAGGTGGCATCACTGCTGCCGCCGAAGGACATGATGTAGTGATGGCTCCTACCAGTCATTTCTATTTCGACTACTATCAGGTGGAAGGACCCAATTTCAGAGAGCCTATGCTGATTGGTGGGGCAATACCCATCAGTAAGACATATAGTTTTGAACCGATAGCCGAAGGAATGTCTGAAGAAGCAAAAGCACATATCCTTGGTGTTCAGGCCAACTTATGGACAGAATACATTTCTTGTGGTGAGGTTGTTGAGTATCAGGTACTTCCTCGTATGGGTGCCCTCTGTGAGGTACAGTGGATGCAACCTGAAAAGAAGAATTTTGAGGCATTTGTCAACAGAGAAAAGCACATGACCGACATTTATACGATGTACGGATGGAAATATGCCCAGCACCTATGGAAGAAGATAGATAACAAAGGATGGTAAAAGAAAAAATAGTTTTTCTTTTGCATTTCCCTCACTTATCCGTATCTTTGCAAAATATTTGATAAAAGGGAAACATGGGATTTGAAGGAGTCATCGGACAAGAGACTGTTCGCAAGCGGTTGACAGAACTGGTTGAGGAACAGCGATTACCGCATGCCCTCTTGTTCTGTGGTCCGAAAGGTTGTGGCAAGATGGCTACGGCCATGTCGTTTGCAGCTTATCTTCTGACCAAAGAATCCTCATCGCCGAATGCAGAGGCTATGCTTCGTACCTGGCAACATCCTGATTTGCACTTCTCTTACCCGGTGATACGCCCCGCAGGAACCAGTGCTGAGCACAAGATGACCAGTGATGACTTTTCCGAGCATTGGAACACCATGGTCAACCACAGTCTTTACTTCTCGTTAGACCAATGGTTGGAACAGATGAATGCTGCCAATCAGCAAGCCATTATCGGTGTCGGAGAGAGTGACAGCCTGATCCGTAAACTCTCCCTGAAAGCCAGTCAAGGACTTTATAAAGTAAGTATCATCTGGCTTCCCGAGCGTATGAATGCGGAATGCGCCAACAAACTGCTGAAGATCATTGAAGAACCGCCACAGCAAACGGTCTTTATCATGGTGTGTGAAGCCCCAGAGCAACTGTTGGAGACAATCCTCAGCAGAACGCAAAGAATCGATTTCAAAGGGATTGACACTACTGCGATAGAGAAGGCACTGATAGAAAAAAGGGGGCTTGAAGAGGATACAGCTCACCGCATAGCACGCATCGCCAACGGCAACTGGTTGAAAGCACTTGAAGAACTCGATGCCAATAATGAGAACCGTCTTTATCTCGATATGTTCATCATGCTCATGCGACTGGCATATCAACGTAATATCAAAGAGTTGAAGAACTGGAGTGATACCGTGGCGGGCTATGGTCGTGAACGACAGAAAGGAATGCTTACCTATTTCCTTCACCTGATACGTGAGAATTTCATGTTTAATTTCAGGATTGCCGATCTCAACTACATGACAGAAGAAGAAGAGAAGTTTGCGAAAAACTTCGCACGGTTTATCAACGAGGCGAATGTGATAGAGATCAGCGATTTGTTTTCGAAAGCTATCCGGGATATCGGTCAGAATGCCAACGGAAAGATTGTCTTCTTCGATATCGCACTGAGGATGATTGTCTTACTTTTACAGAAATAATACAACAGCACGTCTGTTATCAATATATAAATAACTCATGGATTATAAGAACCTACAATACAAGATAAATACAGGATGCGACAGAGGACTCTGCAGCAAAGCCTGTGGACGACAAGATAAGCAGTTGAATACCTATGACTGGCTGGCAGATGTTCCCGGTAATACCGACCTGACAGATTTGGTGGAGGTGCAGTTTAAGAACACCCGTAAGGGTTATTACCATAACGTAAACAATCTTGAACTGAAAAAAGGAGATATCGTTGCTGTGGAAGCCAGTCCGGGTCATGATATCGGTGTGGTAACACTGACCGGCAGTCTGGTAAAACTGCAGTTGAAGAAGATCAACCTAAAGTCACCTGATGATATCAAACGTATCTACCGTATCGCCCGAAAGGCAGACATGGACAAATACTATGAGTCAAAAGCGAGAGAGCACAGTACCATGATCAGGAGTCGTCAGATAGCGAAAGACCTCGGGCTGGAGATGAAAATCGGTGATGTGGAGTATCAGGGAGATGGTAACAAAGCGATCTTCTACTATATTGCTGATGAGCGTGTGGACTTCCGACAGCTCATTAAGGATCTGGCCGCTGCTTTTCATGTGCGTATAGAGATGAAACAGATCGGAGCACGACAGGAGGCTGGACGTATCGGCGGTACCGGTCCCTGCGGTAGAGAACTGTGTTGCGCTACATGGATGAAGAACTTCGTGAGTGTGAGCACTAACGTAGCACGCTTCCAGGATATATCCCTCAATCCCCAAAAGTTGGCAGGAATGTGTGCCAAACTGAAATGCTGTCTGAACTATGAGGTGGACAACTATATCGAAGCAGGAAAGGCACTTCCCTCAAGAGATATTATCCTTCAGACTAAAGACCAGGACTATTACTTCCTGAAGAGTGATGTGCTGGCCGGCGTTATCTCCTATTCTTCCGACAAGAACATGGCCGCCAATGTTGAGACGATCAGCATCAACAGGGCAAATGAGATCATTGAGATGAACAAGAGGGGAGAAAAACCACTCTCTCTGACAGATAACAACAGTGAGAAACAGGCTGATCATCCCATCGACTTGTTAGCCAGTGAGAGCATCACCCGTTTCGATAAAGCGAAGAACAAAAAGAAAAAGAAGAAGAGTAACAGACCGCAGAACAGGAATCAGCAGGCTGCCGGACAATCGGAGCAACAAGAGCAGAATCAGAGAAACGGGCAGAATAACCGTTATGACAAAACGGGTAACGCAAGAAAAAGAGACACAAAAGAATAGTACATCCGCGGATGAATAAAAGACAGAGAGAACATTTCCTCCTCATGGTTGTCGTACTTCTGACAACCATGATTATGTCATGTGATAATGTGACATACTATCATTTTAATCATACGCCGTTGAATGGTTGGGAAAAGAACGACACACTTGTCTATGATATCCCCCCGCTGCCAGAGCCGGGAAAATACAGGGAGTATATCAGCATGCGTATCAATGAGTCATATCCTTTCAAGAGTGTCTATCTGATTATCGAGCAATATACCTACCCCGGAAAGCGTATTACCCGTGACACTCTGTCGTGTAACCTGGTGAATGCCAAAGGAGAAAGGACCGGCAACGGCATCAGCTATTATCAATACAACTACCTGTTACGAGAGAAAGATTTCCGTCGGGGTGATTCTATCCATATCACGATCCGTCATGATATGAAGAGAGAAATCCTGCCCGGTATCAGCGATGTAGGTTTTAAATTATCTCCAAAGAATTAGTTCCTTACCATATTCCTACCGGCATCGATACGCAGGAAGATGAACAGCAGGAAGGTAAAGCCCCACAAGGAAGAACCGCCGTAGCTAAAGAAAGGCAACGGAATGCCGATGACCGGGGTGAGTCCCAATACCATTCCCACATTGATAAAGACGTGGAATAAGAAGATACTCAGCACACAATAGCCATAAATACGTCCGAACTTAAAAGGTTGTCGTTCAGACATGATGATCAGTCGGATGATCAGTGCCAGGAACAAGAGCAAAACAGCGGCACATCCCAAGAAGCCCTCCTCCTCTCCTACCGTACAGAAGATAAAGTCAGTATCCTGCTCTGGAACATATTTCAACTTCGTTTGCGTACCGTTAAGGAAACCCTTACCACGTATTCCACCTGAGCCGATGGCTATCTCACTCTGATGCACGTTATAGCCGGCACCAGCCAAATCGTCTTCCAATCCCAACAAGACATTGATGCGGACACGCTGGTGAGCCTCCAACACCTCATCCAATACATAGTTTGCCAGATTGAAGAAGATCACGGAACCGATCGTAAAGAGTGCTATATATAAATAGGTACGTATGCGCGTGCTGAAAGCCTGATAGACGAGATAACCTACGGTGATAGCAATCAGTGAAAGCTGAACCCACACGATATCAAAGGGAATCACATAATAGGAAAAGAGAAATACCAAGACCGTGATACCTAAGGGGATAAGGAGCAAGCGCCAGAACTGCCGTTTATCATGACTGTACGACAGCGTAAATAACGCCGTGAATACCTGTATGAGCAACAAGACCACAAACCGTCCTAATGAGGTGGGGGTATCGAAGAGAAGAACCTCTTCAAAACGGATGCCCACAACGAAATAGATAACCATGGCAACACCCGTAAAGAGAATACTTCCCGGCATTCCCTCCCGGTAGAACATCAGGAAGAAAGAGAGATAAACGAGTGCAGAACCCGTCTCTTTCTGCATGACGATAAAGAGCATCGGTATGAGCACCACCCCGCATGCCATGGCAAAGTGCTTGATATTATGGATATTGAAGCCGTAGGTACTCATCATCTTTGAGATAGCCAAGGCAGTAGCGAACTTCGCAAACTCTGCCGGTTGTATACGCAACGGACCGAGTACCAGCCACGATCGGGAACCCTTAATCTCGTGGGGGTTGAAGATCGTGAGGAAAAGCAGTATAAGCAGCAAGGCGTACAACACATAAGCAAACGTATCGTAAAAACGATCATCAAGCATCAGCAGCACAAAGCCGATAAAGATGGAGGTACCTATCCATACCACCTGCATGCCCGAACGTGTTGCCAGACTGAAGATATTCGGCTCTTCGTACGAATAGCTCGCACCACATACACTCACCCAGCCGAAAGCCAGCAAGGCAATGTAGATAGCGATCGTCCACCAGTCTAACGACCGGAGAACACCCGGTTGTTTATCTGTTTGCTTTACCATAACCTATTCTCCTATTCTGGAACTTCGTTGCCAACCCCTCATAATAAGGTGACAGTTCACCACGGATATACTGCTCCATCATAATAGCACCGATAGGTACACCGAAGTCAGCACCGAAACCACCGTTCTCCACATACACGGCAATAGCTATCTTCGGGTCGTTCATCGGGGCAAATCCCATAAAGACAGAGTGGTCTTGTCCTCTGTTCTGTGCCGTACCCGTCTTACCACAAACCTCATAATACGGACTGTTCGCATGTTTACAGGTACCACCGAGCACGGAAGCGCGCATACCTTTCACAATATATTCGTAAGCCCACTTCTCTGCTTTCGTGTAGTGACGCTCCGTAAACTCTTTCTTCAGGGGTTCTCCCTTAACCTCTTTCACCACGTGTGGTGTATAGTAATAGCCTCTGTTGGCTATCGTTGCACCTAAGTTGGCTATCTGTAGCGGTGTCAGGTTCACCTCACCCTGACCGATAGAGATACTGATAATCGTCAGTCCGTTCCACGAACCGTGATAGGCATTGTCATAGAACTGCGCATTAGGGATCAGTCCACGTTTCTCTCCGGGAAGGTCTATACCTAACTTATATCCGAAACCCATACTGACCATATAGTCACGCCAGGTATTCATTGCAGCCTGCACATTCTTATATTTCTTACGGTTGGACATCATGTTGTAAAGGCCCCAGCAGAAATAACCGTTGCACGATGTACTGATAGCCGGCACAAGACTCAGCGGAGAAGCATGGCCATGACAACCCACATGGAGTCCACGGTGATAGAATCCTCTGTGACAGGGATAGGCCGTTCCGGTAGGGCTGATGATTCCCTCAGACATAAATGTCAAGCCCTGAGAAGTTTTAAAGGTAGATCCCGGAGGGTATTGTCCCATGATGGACCGGTTGAGCAACGGTTTCCACACATCACGCTGTAACTCACGGTGCATCTTTCCACGGTTCCTTCCAATCATCACACGTGGATCGTAAGTAGGAGAAGAGACCATACAGAGCACTTCACCGGTAGAGGGTTCTATAGCGACGATACTGCCGATCTTTCCTTGCATCAGTCTCTCTCCGAGAGCCTGCAATTTGATATCTATACTCAGTTTCAGATCCTTGCCCGCCTTGGGTTTTGTGTCAAAGGCTCCTTCTTGATAGCGTCCCTTGATCCTGCCACGGGCATCACGTAACATAATCTGCACACCTTTCTCCCCTCGCAATTCCTTCTCATACGAACGCTCTATACCTTGCTTGCCGATATAGTCTCCGGGCTGATAGTATTCGTCATTCTCGATATCACCCTTGGAAACCTCAGCCACATCACCCAATACATGAGCTGCATTGGGATAGACATATTGCCGAAGACTTCTCCGTTGAACATAAAAGCCCGGAAAGCGGAACATCTTCTCTTGGAAGACCATGAAGTCTTTCTCCGACACCTGACTCATAAACAACTGTTGTGTATAACGGGAGTAACCGGGATTCTTGTTACGGTCTTTGATATCGTTCATACGAGAGATGAAGTCTTCCTTGGTAATACCCAGTGTATTACAGAACTCCATCGTATCCAGACGACCGCTCTCCTCATTCATGATCACCATGATATCGTATGCATGCTGGTTGTATACCAGCAACTTACCTGTTCTATCACTAATGACACCGCGTGCAGGATACTCTATCTTCTTGGTAAACGCATTACTGTCAGCGTTTTTCTTGTAGTCATCACTGAGAATCTGAAGGGTAAACAAACGAATAAGGTAGATGACTATTATGAAAACAGCCACCCCACCAATCACGTATTTTCTGTAATCCAGCTCGTAGTCACCCTTCATTGTTTGTATCTTACATTTTCAATGATAAGGATTAAGAAGAATGTCAAGGCAGCACTGCCACCGATATTATATAACCATTGTTGCCAGTTGAAGAAACTGAAAGCTTCCAACGAGAAGAATGCCAAACAATAGATAATGACACATATCAGGGTATAACCTGAGAATTTCATGATTCCCAGAGTAGCAAAGGAAGGACTCAGATCTTCTACGCTGTCACGCGGAATAAACGGTTGCAGGATAAACGGTTGCAGGAATGCCAGAAGAGTCATTGCCCCTGCAGCCACTCCCGGTATGTTAGAGAAAACATCGATGAGCAGTCCTAAGGAAAAGCTCCAGAGGAGAATAGCCCATTTCGGGTAGTTTCTCTGGAAGAGAATGACGAAATAGACATATACCAACGGTGTGGCAAAGCCAAATAAATGTATCTGGTTACACACCAACACCTGTACCAGACTGAAGAGGATGAGAAGAATGGTCTTCTTAAAGATATCTGTAGCCATACACCGTTTTCTTAATGTGATATTGGTCTGATAGAGTCTTGCGCAGCACGCATGATATCTATCCTTTCTTTCATCTTACTGTCATCTATGACACATACATCACGCAGATTACCAAAATCGGTTGACAGCCGTAACTGCACACGATATGACAAACCATCTGAGGAGTTGAAGACATGTAATATCTTACCCACCTTGACACCTGCCGGGAAGATTGCCGAATAGCCACTGGTAACAACCTCATCGGTCATCTTAAAATGCGCATGACGCGGCACATCATCCACATAAGCGATATCCGAAGGTCCTCCTTGCCAATGAAGATACCCATAATAGCCACGGTCCTTGATCATCACACTGATATTCGATTTCTCATTGATGACGGGAATCACCACACTATAATGGTTGGAAACCATATAGACGACACCCACAATGCCATTGCCGCAAGCGACACCCATGTCCTTGCGGATACCATCCACTCTTCCCTTATCGAGGGTTATGAGATTATCTTTCTTATTCAGCGAGCTTGCAATAACCTTAGCAGGTATCAACTTATACTCCTTGAGCAACTGTAACTGGTTGTTATGCAGATAGGAAGAGTCTTTCGTCAGCGACACTAACTTCTCTGACATCTCGTTCACCTGCCGCTCCAGATATAGGTTGCGCTCTGTAAGTTGACTATTGATCTTCGTCAGACTGAAAAAACTTCCTACCTCCGATTGCCATTCATAGAGTTTGCCCGACAATACATTGGCGGAAGAAAGGTACACACTGTTCTGATAGTTGTTATAACGGAACAGCAATACCGCACAGATGATTTCCAGAATAACGAAGAGAAACCAGTTATTGTATTTCGCAAAAAACGCAAACAGGTTTCTCATTATTCTTTATCAGCGCATCAAGAATGAGAAACGATCCACATTCTTCAGTGCTATACCGGCACCCTTAGCAACGCTATGGAGTGGGTCTTCTGCAATATGGAACTTAATATTGATCTTATCTGTGAGACGTTTATCAAGACCACGCAACAGAGCACCGCCACCAGTCAGATAAATACCATTCTGTACGATGTCGGCATACAACTCCGGTGGAGTATGCTCCAAAGCAGAGAGCACAGCATTCTCGATCTGTGACACGGTCTTATCCAGACAATGAGCGATCTCCTGATAACATACAGGCACCTCCATCGGCAACGCCGTGATACGGTTAGGACCATGTACCACATAGTCTTCCGGACCTTCCTCACCGAGATCTGTCAGGGCTGCACCTACATGTATCTTGATACGCTCTGCCATACGCTCACTGACTTTCACATTATGCTGACGACTCATGTATTCCTGGATATCTGCTGTAAGGTTGTCACCTGCAGTACGTATAGAGTTATTGCTGACGATACCACCTAAGGAGATTACGGCAATCTCAGTAGTACCACCACCTATGTCAACGATCATATTTCCTTCCGGAGCCTCTACATCAATACCGATACCGATGGCCGCTGCCATAGGCTCGAAAAGCAAATAGACATCCCTTCCATCAGCATGCTCAGCAGAGTCTCTTACCGCTCTCAGTTCCACTTCTGTAGCACCGGAAGGTACACCGATGACCATACGCAGAGAGGGAGAGAACAGACGACTGCCGGTATGTACCATCTTAATCAATCCGCGCATCATCTGCTCACAAGCGGTAAAGTCGGCAATCACACCGTCACGTAACGGACGGATAGTACGGATATTGTCGTGGGTCTTCTCGTACATCATCTTAGCTTTCTCACCCACAGCAATCATCTTGTCTGTACGACGGTCTAATGCCACCACCGACGGTTCATCTACCACGATCTTATCATCACTGATTATAATCGTGTTTGCGGTGCCTAAGTCCATCGCAATTTCTTGGATAAATGAAAAAAATCCCATTTCTAAAAAACGTTTTTTAATCTATAGCTATATAATATATTCTTCACTCTAAACTCTTCACTTTTCATCTTGCAAACCACTGATGAATAGCTGTGTCATAATGACTGCTCACACCAAAGGCACTGGTTGCGAAATGACGACGCTGCTCCATAGTTGTGCAAGCTCCCTGCTCACTAAGGATAGCAGACAGTTCTGCATACTCGTTCTTGCTGGGAATAATGACCACATCCTTGAAGTTCTTCGCACCTGCACGGATCAGCGAGATGCCACCGATATCAATCTTCTCGATGATATCCTGCTCAGTACTCTTCGTATCAGCCACTGTCTGCTCGAAAGGATAAAGATCAACGATTACGAGGTCGATATAAGGAATCTCGTAGTCTGCCATCTGCTGTTGATCGCCCTCATCATCACGGCGAGCCAGAATACCACCGAACACTTTCGGGTGAAGAGTCTTCACCCTGCCGCCAAGGATAGAAGGATAGGTTGTCACCTCCTCTACTTTCTGACAGGGGTAGCCCAATGACTCAATAAACTGTTGTGTACCTCCTGTTGAAAGGAAGGCAACACCTTCTGCATGTAACTTGGACAGGATATCTTCTAATCCGTCTTTATGGAAAACCGAAATCAAAGCGGTTTTTATTCTTTTTGTATCACTCATATGACAACAAAATATTTAGTGTGAAAAGATACAAAATAAGATTGATAGATTAAGAGGAAAAACCTCAAAAAAAATATATTTAACCTAAAATAGTTATCTAAGGTCAATTTTCCTTTCTTCTGCCGGTGATCCAAA
>JAEEZP010000190.1 GCA_016291915.1 Prevotella sp.
AGGGATAATGAGATGATCGACAAGACCATTAACAACCCTGCCAAACCCACTTTCGACAATACCATCATCAATACAGAGAAAGACAAGGAAGGATATTACGATCTGTTGGACCGTGTATCTGCTGTCTTCTTCAACCTGCTGAGTGCCGAGACCAACGACGAGATGGATGCCTTGGCCCAGAAGATGCAACCAATCCTCACCCAGCATGCCAACGATATGCGGTTGAACAAACAGTTGTTTGAGCGGGTGAAAGCCGTGCATCTGCATCATCGCAAACTGACTCCCGAGGAGAAAATGCTGTTAGACAACTGTTACGACGGGTTTGTAAGGAGTGGAGCCCTGCTGGATGAAGAAGGGAAAGAACGTCTGCGTGCCCTCACCGAAGAGGCATCGATGCTCTCCCTGCAGTTCTCTCAGAATCTTCTGAAAGAGACAAAGGCTTTCACGCTGCATATCACCGATGAGAAACTGTTGGATGGCCTGCCTGATACCGCTGTGGAGGCTGCCCGCCAAATCGCCAAGGAGAATGATCTCGATGGTTGGCTGTTTACGCTCGACAATCCCAGCTATGGTCCGTTTATGACTTACAGTACACAACGTGACCTGCGTGAGAAGATGTTCATGGCAAGGAACACCCTCTGTACACATGATAACTCAGAGAACAACCTTGCCATCTGTCAACGATTGATCAACCTCCGCAGGGAAATCGCACAACTGTTAGGCTACAAGACGTATGCCGACTACGTACTGAAAAAACGGATGGCCTCCAACGTGAGAAATGTCTATCACCTCCTCGACAGCCTCATTGATGCCTATAAGCCAACAGCTATTGAGGAGTATCAGGAGTTGGAGAAGATAGCTCGCGAGAAAGAAGGTAACGATTTTAAGATGAAGGCATGGGATCAGTCATTCTATGCACATAAGCTCCAACTGAAAAAGTTTAAGCTCGACCAGGAGATGCTCCGTCCTTATTTCGAGTTGTCAAAGGTGATTGACGGTGTCTTCGGATTAGCCCATCGGTTGTATGGCATCACGTTTAAGGAGAACAAAGACATTCCTGTGTATCACCCCGATGTGAAAGCCTATGAGGTATTCGACAAAGACGGTAGTTATCTGGCGGTGTTCTATGCCGACTTCTTCCCCCGCAAGGGAAAACAGGGAGGTGCTTGGATGACGGAGTTCCAAGGGCAGTGGATTACCCGTAAGGGTGAGAATGTGCGTCCGCATGTCAGTGTGGTGATGAATCTGACCAAGCCGACAGACGAGAAACCGGCCTTGCTGACCTTAGGAGAGGTGGAGACCTTCCTTCATGAGTTCGGCCATTCCCTCCACGGGATGTTTGCCAACACGAGGTTTGAGAGTCTTTCGGGCACTAATGTATGGTGGGATTTCGTAGAACTGCCGTCACAGTTCATGGAGAACTTTGCGGTGGAGAAAGAATTCCTTCGTACGTTCGCCTACCACTATCAGACGGGAGAGCCCCTCCCCGACCAGCTCATACGCCGTATCGTGAGAAGCCGTAATTTCATGGCTGCCACGGCATGTCTGCGACAAGTCAGCTTCGGACTCCTGGATATGGCTTATTACACCCAGCGTAAAGAGTTCGACAAAGAGATCATTCCTTTCGAGAAGAATATATGGGAGAAGACCAGAATCACCAAGAATCCTACTCTCAAAAATACCTGTATGACCGTACAGTTCAGTCATATCATGGCCGGTGGCTATGCAGCGGGTTACTATAGTTATAAGTGGGCTGAGGTGTTGGATGCCGATGCTTTCAGTGTCTTTAAGAAGAAAGGCATCTTCAATCAGGAGGTGGCCCAGCGTTTTCGTGACAATATCCTGAGCAAAGGAGGCACGGAACATCCCATGCAGTTGTATGTCCGTTTCAGAGGCTGTCCTCCAACGATCGATGCCCTCCTGAAGCGTAATGGCATCAAGAGAAAAGAGAAGCAGAGTGTATCCAAGAAATAAAAACTTATGATGACTAAAGAACAGAAACAGGAGAAGCTCGACGCCCGCTATCTGCGCATGGCTTTGATATGGGCAGAGAACAGTTATTGTGAGCGTAGGAAGGTCGGAGCACTGGTTGTCAAGGAGAAGATGATTATCAGTGACGGCTACAACGGCACGCCGAGTGGTTTCGAGAATGTCTGTGAAGACGAGAATAACGTCACAAAACCTTACGTCTTACATGCTGAGGCCAATGCCATTACAAAGTTGGCACGCAGTAGTAACAACAGTGACGGGGCTACACTTTACGTCACGGCCTCACCCTGTATCGAGTGTGCCAAGCTGATCATCCAGGCAGGCATCAAGCGGGTGGTGTACGGAGAGAAATACCGTTTGGAAGACGGCATCAACCTCCTCAAAAGAGCCGGCATCGAGGTTATCTATAAGAATGTGAACGAAACAGCATAACAATAAGATATGAAGAATAATAAATACAGTAGGTGGATGCCACTCATCCTGGCAGGATGCGTGATACTCGGTATCATCATCGGTACATTCTTTGCCAACCATCTATCCAGCAACCGGTTGAATATCATCAACAGTGGTAGTAACCGGCTGAACAACCTGTTACACATCATCAACGACCAGTATGTGGATGCCGTAAACATCGACTCACTGGTAGAGAAAGCCATGCCGCAGATATTAGGTGATCTGGACCCCCACTCTGTCTATATCAGTGCCAAGGATGTGCAGATAGCCACCGATGACCTGAAAGGGTCTTTCTCAGGTGTAGGTATCGAATTTGTGATCCGCGAGGATACCATCCATATACAGGGCGTCATCAAGAACGGTCCTGCCGAGCGTGCCGGACTCCTTGCCGGTGATAAGATCATCAGTGTTGACGGAGAACCCTTCGTTGGCAAGAAGGTTACCAATGAAGAGGCACAACATCGTTTGAAAGGACCGAAGGATACCAAAGTGAAGATCGGTGTACTCCGTTTTGGTGACAAGAAAGAGAAACTGTTTACCGTCACCCGTGGAGAGATACCCACCAGGAG
>JAEEZP010000191.1 GCA_016291915.1 Prevotella sp.
CATACCTTTGCCCAGCAGGCCGTTATCAACAAACAACGTAACTTCCCAAAGACAGTGCCCGCCGGTAACTACAGTGGTATCACTTGGTTAGGAGGTGACCGCTATGCGGTTGTCAACGACAAGGCGCGCACGGCTGGTTTCTGCCTGATGACTATCACCACCGATCCTACTACCGGCAATATCCAGACAGCACGTGTTGACTCGTTTGTGACCAACCAACAGCCAAACCGTGATGAGGAGGGCATCTGCTTTTTCCCCAAAAACAATACTGTTTTTGTCAGTGGTGAGGCTGACGGACATATCATAGAGTATCAGCTTGACGGGCAAACGACCGGTCGTAAGATGAATATCCCCTCCGTCTTTAAGGTCACCCACGGCAACCGTGGTTTTGAGGCACTGACGTATAATGCCACCACTCACCGTTTCTGGACAACGACGGAGAACACCCTGAAGACAGACGGAGAGAAACCCAATATCTCGAGGAAGATTCCAAACCTGTTGCGTTTTCAGAGTTTTACAGACGATCTGCAACCGTGTGAGCAGTACTGGTATGTAACAGATACATCGGATGTGAAAAGCACAGAGGGTAAGAACACCATCGGCGTGAGCGGATTGGCTGCCCTCGACGACGGACAGCTCGTTGTCTTGGAGCGTGAGGTATATAACACACCTAATAACATCGGGTCGTATGCGCATGTCAAACTTTATGTTGTCAACCCCGCCATGCAGCGAGCCGGTGAGTTGCTGCAGAAACAACTCATCACCGAGTTCCGGACAAAGATTAACGTTACCGACCGCAGTTTCGCCAATTATGAAGGCATCTGCGTGGGTCCAAGACTCAAAGACGGGCGACTGTTACTCATGCTCGTTGCCGACTCACAGGACCAATATCGCGGTTATCTGAAAGACTGGTTCCGAACGGTTGCCGTGGCCGATCTTAATTTCCGTCCGCAATCAAACGTGACAACTGATCTCTCAACATTGCTGAAAACCATCAATCAGTCTGATGGGGATGTGAAGTTGAAGACACCGTCTTTCCTCAGCCATGAGGAATTACCCAATACAGCACGTTTTCTTGCCGAGCCCCCACAGCCTGGGAGTGGAGCCTTTGAGAACGACCAGTATTACTACAACTGGGGTAAGGAGCAGCGGCTGACACCACGAGGCAACGAGGCAGCCATCGACGAGTTGCAATGGACGTCTAAAGCCTTCAGTCCAGCCGTTGGTTTTGTGATTGATCCGGGTGAGACACCGGAAATATTCAAGTTGGTGGAAGGAGCCCGCAAAGATGCCAATGCCACGAATAAAGTGGCCAAGAACTATTACCGTCGTACGCGTCCTTACGTGTATTACAAAGAACCCTCACTGGTACCGGAAGGCGATGCGGAGAATGAGACGTCATACAGTTATCCCTCCGGGCATAGCGTCCGTGGGTGGGTCTATGCCTTCACGCTGGCACTCGTCGTCCCCGACTCCACCGAGACACTGATTGCCCGTGCTCAGGAATATGCCCTGAACCGTGTCATCTGCGGTCGTCATTACAAGAGCGATGTCGATGCCTCTCTCGTCGAAGCCACTGCTGTCATGAGTCGTCTGTTGTCGAATGCTGCCTTCTTGGAACAATTAGAAAAGGCGCGCAAGGAGTATGCACGGATGCGGGAGGGTGCTGCCAAGAAAGAATAATCTGAAATCATCTCATCCATATTCCTAACACAGAGATGCAGAGATACAGAGATTTTAAGAAAAGCAATGATATATCAGTTGACCCAGAGCACTGAAAGTGCGATAGAACATAGGCAGGGGTGAAGCGAAGCGAAACCCCTGCGAAAAGGGATACCATTAATCAGTGCTGAAGGCACGACAGATTATCTGTCACCCCGTCGGGGTTCCTTTTGTCGTATACATCATTGCAGGGGTTTCGCTGCGCTCCACCGCCTGCCTGTAATCTTAACGCCCCCTCGGGGCTTAAGCATCAGCGAATACTATTTATATTGGGTCATCTCCTATATTATTACCTTAAGAAAGGCTATTCTCCGTAACTCCGTGTCCCTGTGTCGGAATTTCTATGATGGATCTTTATACCAGCGGATGATGCAACTATCGTATCTTTCTTCTTTCACAAGTGACACATCGCCTGGCAAAAGAGGAGCAGGAGTACCTTTTTCTACCATAAAGGGAGCCGTCTCGATGCGTATCTCATCCCAGAGTCCACGGTCGAGGAACGACTGCAGGGTTTGTCGCCCACCTTCCACGATGAGCGACTGTTGCTGACGCTCATAACACTCATTGAGAATCTGATCGATGCCGTTATCATGAGAGAGCACATAACGGTAAGGTGACGGACCACTCCACTCACGGACATTCAACAACGGATGTTCACGCTCATCGGTAATCCGTCCCACCACTATCGCATCGTATTCCGAACGCAACCGATGCACGAGCATCTTCGTGTAGGGAGACGATATTGCCAAAGCCTTGCCGTCATCATCCAAGAAACCATTGTTTGTCTGTGCCCATTTCAACAGGATATAAGGACGATGATACTGATGATAGGTGAAGAAGAACTTGTTCAGTTGTTTACATTCCTCCTCCAAGACGCCTACCGTCACCTCGATGCCTGCCTCACGGATACGCTGTAATCCCCTGCCCTGCACCTTGGCAAAAGGATCCACACAACCTACCACACAACGTTTGACGCCCTTACGGATAATCAGGTCACAACAAGGAGGTGTCTTGCCATAGTGGGCACAGGGCTCCAACGACACATAGATGGTGGCATCCTTCAGATATTGTTCATCCTCGGGTTTCACCGAGGCAAAGGCATTCACCTCGGCATGTGCCTCACCGCAACGGATATGATACCCTTCACCGATGATACGGTCATCATATACGATGACAGCCCCGACCATCGGATTGGGACGTGTCTGATACTTTCCGTTGACAGCCAACTGCAGGCAGCGGCGCATATACCGTTCGTCAAGTTCTTTCTGATTCATTATCCTATTGATATTATATTTGCAAAGATAAGCATCTTATCTTATTCATAAGCACACATTATTTGTTAAATGTCATTAAAAACACGATGTATGTTTTATCCACCCTATTCTTTTTTATACCTTTGTCAGGATTGAGAAACATAAACCCCATCACTATGACAACTTTTCCGACAGATAAATGGACATACCCCATGCTTTGGAAGATGCTGAGCGAGCGCTATGGCATCAACGAAGCCAAGGCTGTCGTGAGGTATCTGCTGGAGATGAAATACGGACTGTCGCTCACGGATATCCTCTGTGGAAAGACAGACGCTATTGATACCCGCATGCTGGGCAGTGATATGGAGAAACTCTGTGAGGGTATTCCCGTACAGTATGTGGTGGGGAAGACGATGTTTGCAGACCGTTGTTTTACCGTTACCCCGGCAGTGCTGATACCCCGGCAGGAGACCGCAGAACTCTGTCGGTGGATCGCCGAAGGATGGCATGGGGATACCTGCAGGATCTTAGATGTGGGCACGGGGAGCGGTTGTATCGCCATCACCCTGTCGCTGGACATCCCCCACTCACAGGTGGAAGCCTGGGATATCTCCGAAGAGGCACTCATCGTGGCCCGTGAGAATGCCGGAGCCTTACAGTCGAAGGTGATGTTCTGTCATCAGGATATGTTGGAGGTGCCTGCCGCAGACTCCGGGAAATACGATATCATCGTGAGCAACCCACCCTATATCTGTTATCAGGAAAGACATGAGGTGGATGAGCATGTGCTGAAAAACGAGCCTCAACAGGCGCTCTTCGTACCTGATGAGGATCCTTTGCTGTTCTACCGGGCTATCCTCAGATACGCCAAGAAAGCGTTGAAAGAGAATGGGGTGATCTGTTTTGAGATCAATCCCCATCACCTTGAGACATTACAGGAATTATGCACTAGCATAGGGTTTACACAACAGGAAGTGAGGACGGATTCCTTTGGTAAACAACGGTTTCTGCGCATTCAACGAGCAGCTAATGATCATCAACAAATATAATTACTATGGAGAACAAGAAGAAAAAGAAAAAGACGGAACAGGAGATGCTTTACACACTGACCGCCATGTGTGCATCGGCCGAGCATTGCTCTTCCGAGATGTGTGAATATCTGCGCAGATGGG
>JAEEZP010000192.1 GCA_016291915.1 Prevotella sp.
CAGTCGGAAAGGATACCATGGAGACCATGACCGAACTCATGGAACATCGTGCATACCTCATCCCATGTCAGTAATGACGGTTGTCCGTCTGGAGCCTTGGCATTGTTACATACATTATAGATTAAAGGTATTTGATTACGTAGTGTACTCTGTTTTGCAAAACTGCTCATCCATGCACCTCCACGTTTTGTCGGTCTTCGGAAATAGTCACGATAGAAGATAGCCTTCGTCTTTCCATCCTTGTCTATCACCTCGTAAACCTTCATATCGGGATTATAAACAGGAATGTCGGTACGCTCCTTGAATGTCAAACCATACACCTTGTTAGCGGCAAAGAATACACCATTGATAAGGACGCTGTCCACATTAAAATAGGGTTTTACCTCATCATCATTGATGTCAAGTTGTTCTTTCTTCATCTTCGCTGAATAGTAGAAACGGTCATAAGGCTGCAACTCAAAGTCGTCACCCATCGTCTTTCGGGCATATTCCTGGATTGCTTTTGTCTGTGCATCAGCTTTTGGCTTATACTGACTGATCAGATTCTTCAGGAAGGAATATACATTCTCCGGAGTCTTTGCCATGGTATTCTTCAAAGAATAAGTAGCATAGTTGGGATCACCCATCAACTCAGCCTGCTCTGCGCGTAACTTGGCTATCTCAACAACAATAGGGAAGGTATTGTATTTACCTGTTCCGTCTGCACGATGGACAGATGCCTCGTATACTTTCTTGCGAAGTTCACGGTTATCAAGGCTGGCAAGGGGTTGCTGCTGTGTGGTATTGACGATGACAATAGCATAGGGCGCTTTCTTACCACGATTCTCTGCATCCTTGGCGCATTGAGCAATATCTGCTTCACTAAGTCCGGCCAGGTCTTCTTTTTTGTCAACCCATACCACGGCATCGTTCGTGGCTGCTGTCAACATATCACCCCACTGTGTCTGCAATTCAGAAATACGCATATTGATCTCTTTCATCCGAGCCATCTTGTCCTCTGAAAGGAGAGCACCCTTGCGTACAAACTCCTTATAGGTTTCTTCCAACAGTTTCTTGTCCTCTCCTTGCAGGGTCTCAAACTCATTATCATACACGGTCTTGATACGCTCAAACAGTTGTTTGTTGAAAAGGATATCATTTTCCAATTCTGTTAACAAAGGTTTCACCTTCTTCTCAATCTCACCAATTTCAGGTGTCTTGTCTGCACTTACCAACGCAAAGAAGATGTTGCTGACACGATCAAGTGTCTTTCCACTTTCTTCAAGTGCTAAAATCGTGTTCTCAAAGTTTGCAGAGTCAGTATTGTTGATAATACTGTCGATTTCTGCCCGTTTCTGCTGTATAGCAACTTCAAAAGCAGGTAAGTAATCAGTAGTCTTAATCTTACTGAAATCAGGAACTCCGAAAGGTAATGTACTTTCTTCTAACAGGGGATTTTCCCGTGATGTCTCTTTACATGAAGAGAACTGAATGATTGCCAACGACAGAATTACTGCCATAATACTAAAGGATTTAAGTTTGTTCATAGCTATTAAGGGTTAATAGTGATATTAATAATTAGCTGCAAATATATAAAAATCTTTCCTTATCACCTAAACAATAAGGATAAATTTATTTAACAATGTAAGGATTAGGAGGGAACTATTCTTTCATCAGGTTGGCAAAGAAATCATCAAGGTCTTGATCAAGGTCCTCCATGATATCGCCTCCGATAATGACGGTATCATCATCAGCAACATACAACTCTGCAATTGTTTCCTGATCATCATTCTCCATCACAAAACTGAATGGCTTGAGAATACCCATATTGTCAATCTTCTCTTGTTGACGAGAAAGAGTCTTTCGAAGAACACCGATAATGTCATCATAGAAGTTTTCATCCTTATTGTCAATCCAGTCTTCAATGACACATCGGGTGATTTCCTGATCATCATCGTCAAAGGCAAGCATCTCACCACTGTCTTGAATCACACGCAGATGGATATCTGTGAGCGTATTCGTATCCTCATTATGAGGAAACTTATTCGCAATCTTATTAATAAAGCGGTCTATCTGCTGTGATGTTTGTTCGGATAACTTCATGACATTAAATTTTTCTATGCAAAGATAATGCAAAATATGCAATGAGCAAATTTTTTATTTGTTTTTTTGTAGAAGAAAGACTATTATCCCCAAACTTTTGTTAACTATTAAATAATTATTTGCGATGAATGATTGAAATATTAAAAAAAGTTGTATCTTTGCATTGACAAACTATAGTTTACAAAACAATAATACATGGAATGACTCTTAATGAGTAACGAGATACGACATAAAGGAATAGTAACAGCCATTGAAAAAGACAAAATAACGGTTCAAATATCACAGTCATCTGCCTGTGCGGTATGTAAGGCTGCCGGTCATTGCAGTGCCTCTGAGAGTAAAGAGAAGATGATTGATGTATACCATGTAAATGATATAAATACCTATCATGTGGGTGATACAGTTGATGTGATTGCTTCCCAGCGCATAGCGACAAATGCGGTATTGCTGGCTTTTGGCATTCCATTCCTGATTATGATAACTGCCATTTTCATTACCAGCAGGCTTACAGACAATGAAGCATATATGGCTTTGGCAGGATTATTATCATTGTTACCATATTATGTTGTGCTATATTTTTTACGACATAGAATGACGGAAACCTTTACTTTTACCGTTAAACATTACTAATTGAATAACATATAATTATAATACAAATAAAAAAATTATGAGTTTTATTTTGACAGCAGTAATTGCACTTGGAGCCATCGCACTGATAGCAGCGGTGATTTTGTATGTTTGTTCCAAGAAGTTTGCTGTACAGGAAGACCCACGTTTGGCAAAGGTTACAGAAGTGTTACCTGGTGCTAACTGTGGCGGTTGCGGTTTTCCCGGTTGTTCAGGAATGGCTGATGCTTTGGTAAAAGCAGCTGACAGTGGTTCTCTCGAGGGCCTTAACTGTCCTGTTGGAGGATCAGCTGTGATGAGCCAGGTTGCTGACTTGTTAGGTATGGCTATTGCGAATACAGAACCGAAGGTAGCTGTTATTCGCTGTAATGGTACCTGTGAGTTACGACCCCGCATTGCTGAATACAATGGATTACGTACCTGTACTGCTATGAATGCTACCGGCGCTGGTGAGACTGGTTGTGGTTTCGGTTGCCTCGGTTGTGGTGATTGTGTGGCAGCATGTCAGTTTGATGCCATCCGTATTAATGAAGAGACTGGTCTTCCAGAGGTTGATGAAGAGAAGTGTACTGGTTGTGGTGCTTGTAGCAAAGCCTGTCCACGTCACATTATCGAGCTCCGCAAGAAAGGTCCAAAGAACCGTCGTGTCTATGTCCGTTGCGTAAACAAAGACAAAGGTGCTGCGGCTATGAAGGCTTGTAAGGCAGCATGTATCGGTTGTGGTAAGTGTGTCAAAGAATGTAAGTTCGAAGCAATCACTGTTGAGAACAACATCAGTTACATCGATTTCAACAAATGTAGGTTGTGTAAGAAGTGTGTAGAGGCATGTCCAACTCACGCTATCGTGGCCGTTAACTTCCCTGCACCCAAGCCAAAACCTGCACCAAAACCAGTTGAAGAGCCTGCAAAAGAGCCAGAAGAGAAAAAGACCGTTATCAGTGAGGTAAAGATGTCTATGATGGAAGATGCACCTGAAGCAGCTGGCCAAGATGCCGTTCGTGAGTATACCACCACGAAGAAGACGGTTGTCAGCCAGGTAAGCATGTCCTTTATGGAGGATGAAGCACCAAATGCTGAACCTCAAGCAAATGTTGAACAAAAAGGAGAGGAGACTGTATCATGAAACTGAAAACATTCCGTATTGGTGGTGTTCATCCAGAGGAGAACAAGCTCACCCATGAAGTGGCAACCGTTGTTGCAGAGTTGCCAAAACAAGCGATCTTCCCATTGTCACAACATATCGGTGCTCCTGCAAAACCGGTGGTAGCAAAAGGTGATAAGGTAAAGGTTGGAACGATGATTGCTGAAGCAGGTGGATTCGTTTCTGCTCCTATCTTCTCATCCGTCTCCGGTACTGTATTCAAGATTGATGATGCCATCGATGCCACGGGTTACCGTAAGCCCTCTATTATAATAAAGGTGGAAGGTGATGAGTGGGAACCAACTATCGATCGCTCTGACAAATTGGAGCGTTTGGAGGATCATCCTGAATTGACTCCGGAGGAGATTGTTGAGCGTATCAAGAAAGCTGGTGTTACCGGTATGGGTGGCGCAGGATTCCCTACCTTTATCAAATTATGTCCTCCACCCACCGCTAAGGCTGAGTGTGTTATTATCAATGCTGTTGAGTGTGAGCCATATATCACTGCCGACTATCGTTTGATGATGGAGCATGCAGATGAGATTCTGGTGGGTCTTGATTTACTGATGAAGGCAGTAAAAGTAGAGAAAGGTTATATCGGTATTGAAGACAACAAACCGGCAGCCATCGCTCTCTTTGAGGAGAAAACGGCCAACAAACCTAATATCGAGATCGTTCCATTAGCAAAGAAATATCCTCAGGGTGGTGAGAAACAGCTCGTTGATGCCGTTATCCGTCGTCAGGTACCAGCACCTCCAGCTATCCCTGTTAATGTAGGTGCTGTGGTTCAGAACGTAGGAACAGCATTTGCTGTTTACGAGGCTGTCATGAAGAACAAACCATTGTTCGAGCGTTATACCACGGTAACCGGTAAGCAGTTGGCACATCCCGGAAACTTCCTCGTACGTATGGGTACCCCCATGAGTCAGCTAATAGATTTCTGTGGCGGTCTTCCAGAAGGTGACAACAAAATCCTTGCCGGTGGTCCGATGATGGGTAAGGCACTGACTTCTACGGAAGTACCTATATGTAAGGGTACTAACAGTGTTACTATCCTGACAGATGACGATGCACGCCGTAAAGAGCCACAGCCTTGTATCCGCTGTGCTAAATGTGTCAGTGCATGTCCTATGGGTCTCGAGCCCTACCTTCTTGCAACCTGTTCGAGCATGCATCTGTGGGAGCGGGTAGAAGCAGAAGATATTGTCTCTTGTATTGAGTGTGGCTCTTGTCAGTTTACATGTCCTGCCCACCGTCCGTTGTTGGACAATATCCGTTTGGGAAAGACAACGGTAATGGGAATTATCAGATCACGAAACGCAAAGAAATAAAATGGGAAAATTAATAGTTTCATTATCACCGCACGCACACGGGAATGACAGTGTTGAGAAGAACATGTACGGCGTGATCATTGCCCTTGTTCCTGCTTTGCTGGTATCACTATTCTATTTCGGAATAGGTTCAGCTATTGTGCTTGCTACTAGTGTTCTTGCCTGCGTATTCTTTGAGTGGGCAATCACCAAGTTCATGCTTGGAAAAAAGAAAACGACGATATGCGACGGCTCTGCGATCCTTACCGGTTTACTGTTAGGATTCAACTTACCGTCAAACCTGCCGATATGGATCATCATCGTAGGTGCTCTCGTAGCTATCGGTATCGGTAAAATGACCTTCGGAGGATTAGGAAACAATCCTTTCAACCCAGCATTAGTTGGTCGTTGTTTCCTGCTTGTCAGCTTCCCTGCGCAAATGACATCATGGCCGGTAGCCGGACAGTTGACCAGTTATCTGGATGCAGAAACGGGAGCTACACCGTTGTCTATTATGAAGATGGCAATCAAAGAGGGAAATCCCGATCTGCTCGCCGATCTGCCATCAGCTACTCACTTGCTCTTAGGCTCTAACCCGACAGGTGGCCTTGGTACTATCGGTGAGGTATGTGCAATCGCACTGCTCATAGGTCTGGCATACATGCTTTGGAAGAAAATCATTACCTGGCATATCCCGGTATCTATCATCGGAACTGTGTTTGTCTTCTCAGCCATCATGCACTTCGCCAATCCTATCTATGCCGATCCATTTACAGAGATTCTGAGTGGAGGACTGATGCTCGGAGCTATCTTCATGGCTACTGATTATGTTACCTCTCCGATGACTGCACGAGGACAGATTATCTATGGTATTGCCATCGGTTTCCTGACCATCGTCATCCGTAACTGGGGATCATATCCTGAGGGAATGTCTTTCGCTATCCTTATTATGAATGGATTTACACCCATTATCAATATGTATATCAAACCCAAGCGCTTCGGTGAAGTGCCAGCAAAGAAATAAGGAGGAAGAACTATGGAGAAATTAAAATCATCAATGACTAATATGGTGCTGGTGCTCACAGGAGTGGCAGTCATCACAGGATGTATCTTAGCATACGTGAACCATATTACCTCCGGTCCGATTGAAGTTCAAAAGGCAAAGACACTGGCCGACGGTATCAAGAGTGTGATGGGAAGCGACGAACTGTCGGTTAGTAAGACTGACACTGTTAAACAGGATGAGAATGGTAAAGAACTGACATACGTTATTTATCAGACACAAGATGGACAGAAGAAAGATTTAGGTGCTGCTGTAGAGAGTACAACAAGTGGTTTCGGCGGTGACCTGAAGATTCTTGTGGGATTCGATCCTGAGGGTAAGATCTTAGGATATACACTTTTGGAACATGCTGAAACACCGGGATTGGGTGCAAAGGCAGACAAGTGGTTCCAGAAAGGTGAAAAGGGAGACATTATCGGAAAGAGTCCTGAAAAGCAACTGACTGTATCAAAAGACGGTGGAGAAGTCGATGCGATCACTGCATCTACCATTACCAGCCGTGCTTTCCTTAAAGCAGTCAACAATGCCTATGCAGCTTTTAAGGCCACTCCGATAGATGAAGTAGAAAAGACAGATAGTGTACAACTTAATGACAAGGAGGAATAATATGAGTTATCTGAAAATAATTACCAATGGTATCGTTAAGGAGAACCCGACGTTCGTCCTTATGTTAGGTATGTGTCCGACCCTGGCCACCACTACAAGTGCTATTAATGGTTTGGCAATGGGTTTGGCAACAATGTTCGTACTGATATGCTCTAATGTCGTTATTTCTCTGATTAAGAATCTCACGCCTGACAAGGTACGTATCCCAGTCTTTATTGTTGTTATTGCATCCTTCGTAACCATTCTGCAGATGGTGATGCAGGCATTTGTTCCTGATATTTACAAGACCCTCGGACTTTTCATCCCACTGATTGTGGTAAACTGTGTTATCTTGGGACGAGCAGAAGCATTTGCTGCCAAGAATGGAGCTGTCGAGAGTCTGATGGATGGTATCGGTATCGGACTTGGTTTTACCATCGGTCTTACCCTTCTGGGTATCTGCCGCGAACTGCTCGGAGCTGGTTCTATCTTCGGTTTTATTCTGCTGCCAGAAACCTATAACATGTTGATGTTCGTGCTGCCTCCGGGTGCATTCATCACACTGGGATTCCTTGTTGCTATCATTAACAAACTTAAGAAAGCATAATTATGGAGTACATACTTATATTCATATCAGCAATCTTTGTCAATA
>JAEEZP010000193.1 GCA_016291915.1 Prevotella sp.
CTGCCGTCGCACAACCACACCAGGCATTCACTTCGTTAACAGTAACAATCTCCTTACTCTTGTTGGTAAAGACAAACGTATGACTCACCTTACCGTCTTTCTCATAGATGGTCCCAAAGTCGTGGATACGCTTGTCGTATTTGAAAGATTCCAGGTATTTCGCATTATTGTCCTGTGCATGGACATATACAAGACATGTCATGCAGAAGAGTGTTATAAACAGACGGGTAAAATAATTATTTGTTTTCATCATGCCTGTTTTTTCTGATGCAAAAATAGTAACAAAAAACGGAACTGCCAAAAGAAAGTGCGAAAAAGACGGGAACCTTTCGAAAGGTTCCCGTTCTGATAATAGGTAACTCGTAATAAGGGTATCAACAGCTTATTGCGCATAGACACGCACGGTCTCTATACCAAAGTGATAGCGACCCCAAATATCCGTCGTGAAATCTAACTTGATATAACGGGCTGGTATCGGACCATAGAGCACATAAGAGAACCAACGGCTTTCGCGAGCCATGCTACTTGTCTCACCGCATTCCGTCCAGTTGCTGCCGTCTTCACTCAGTGAAACAGCCATCACTACAGAAGGATTATAAGAAGCATAGAGAGGATAGAAGCGGAGTCCAGTCACGTTCTTGACTTCCTTCATGTCAATGACATAAGAGCCGTCTTCCCAACCATTCCAGTCGCCGGAATTCAAAATACTTCCTATCTCATCCTTGTCGGATGTCCAGTTACTCATCTCACTGGTAGGTATCTCTGAACCCAACAATTCTGATGAGCGTGCACCCTCTTTCATGTAAACTACTTGAGTGTTAACAATCAGATAGATGACACCTGCTTTATCCACTGTCGTACCATCGGTACGCTTTGCAGAGATGCGCAACGGGATGATATACTGTGGATTAGTCAGCTGTGCTTTCTTATCATCGGGGATAGAAGCCTTGAAGTTCGTAGAAGAGGTGGTTTCTCCTGCAGCAATAGTCACAGAAGCATTCTCAATGTTCAGCACACCGCTTGGTGCCTCCGGATAGTTGGTACCGTGCTCGGCATTATACGCCAAAACCAAAGAGTTATCAACGGCGATAGTTGCCGTAACACCTACCTTGGCTGCCTGATTGACGTATGCAGGCATATCAATGCCTACATTGCCCAAGGGGCCAATAGGAGTGTGATTGATAGTGCCTTTCACCTCGTCGTTGCTGTTCACATGAATAAAGTCTGTACCGGTCTGCACTTTAACATAGATAACACCACGATCTTCGCTGGCCTTGCCGCTGCCATTGACATCCACGATGCGGAAAGCAGTAAGATACTCTGGCTCTGTAAGTGAAGGTAACTGAGCCTCCACCAAACGAGCCTCGATAGAATCGGTTGAAGTGTATGCGTCTGTTCCTAAGGTCACTGTCGTTTTCAGAATTTCGATGGCATTGTCAGGAAGAACAGGATAGTCCGTACCATTCTGCTTGTTGTACCCTTCCACCAAGGTATTATCCAAGGCTACCGTCACCATTGTATTATTGCTGACAGTACGTTGTACAAACACAGGAATCTTAATGTTTAGGTTGCTGTAGTCTCCTACAGGAGTGTGCTGTACAATAGCTGTATATACATTGGTATTCGTTTCTCCAGCCTTGAAATAGATCAGATTGTCGGGATTACCCTCCACATCGTATTTGTCCTCGCTGCTGCACGATCCAAGAGTCAGTGCTGCTGCGGCTACAAAGCTATAAGCTAAATATCTGAATATGTTCTTTTTCATAAGTTGTTTCCTCCTTTTCTATTATTGAACACACTTATTGATATCATCCTTTACCCACTGGATGGCGTTAGCAGCATCAGGAGTAGCTACCATGACACCATTTTCTCTGATATCTCGACTGGTCTTGCTCCAGTCCATATCAAAGCCATTGCCGGAAGCATCCTTGAAGATATGGCCTTCACCCTCGTTGAACTTCCAGTAAGCCTTCAGACCTTCGCTCTTCGGGTCAACACCGCACATACCACCCTTGATCTCGGTAGCTGAGCGTGCATAGTCCCAAATACGAATTTCGCAGAAGCGGTGTGCAAAGAACTGACGTTCGGTGTAACCACCCCATGACATACCCATCTCGTAACGCTTGAAGTCGAGTGAACCTCCCTCGATAGAACCAGTGATGGAAGCATCCAGTTCGCCATTCACATAGAGCGAGATGTTACTACCGTCGCAGACGATAGAGAGCAGGTACCACTGTCCGTTCTCAAACTCTGTGTTTGAGAGGAATCGGTTTCCGGAAAGGATCACCTGAAGTTTGTTGTCAGCATTAGCCTCGTTGAAACGGAGCAACAGTGATTTCGACTCATCCTCCTGCTCGAGTGCGAGGAAACGCTGCGGATAGTTGGTACGGTTCAATTTCTGTGGATAGATCTTCATCTCGTAAGTCAGTGTTGACAGAGGGATGGTCTTGTCGAAGATAAAGTTACTGGATGCATTCGAGTTTGCTTGGATGGAGAAGAAGTTGATGATACGAGAGATCTTCAAATAGATAGTCTTGGATCCAGGCAGTACCTCGTTGTTAGAACCACTCACCTGTGTTACAGATACCGGAATTACGTAGGTGACGCCCTCGGTAAAGTCCTCCGTACTGACAACACGCACAGCGGTACTCGTTGACATGGCTGTTCCAGCCTTGATGGTCACTTGGTTACTCTCCAGTTGCACCGCATTCTGTGGAATAGGCTGGTAGGAGGTACCATTGAGCTTGTTATATTCTTCTACCTTAGCGAGATCGATGGCCAGCGATACCGTCACATCGTTGTCAACCTGTTTTGTTGACTGTACGGTGAGATTGTAGCTTGCCGGTGTATCCTCGACTGCAAAGGTTACCACTGGTGATGCTTCTGTATCAGAGATATAGAAGCCTGCGTGGTCGTAGTCAAAGCCGCCGTCGTTCTTACAAGAGGTAAGCATGCTACCTCCCATGAGTAAGAGCAAAGCTGCAGATATGATATGATTTTTGATATTCATAATTTCTTTATTTATTGTTCATTGAAATAATCAATTACTTATGCACAGCAGGATTCATAATCTGAATAGCCTCACGGAACTCTTTGTAGGGGATTCCGGATGTTGACATGTAATTGTAATCCATGTAATAAGCACCTGTACCGCCCTTATGACCGGTAGCGGGTTCCCATCTGGCGTAGTCCCTGATCATAGCACCGTCCTTACCGCCATTCTCTGACTCAGCACCGGTACTCTCACAGAGCACTGTTTTCTCGATGGGGCGACCGCCGGAACCTGTCTGGAATCCGATCTGCCAGGTATAAGCCTGACGGACGTACCAGTCGGTATAAGGCTCGGTACCTTCTGGTGGAGCACTGTTGAACCAGTCGATGATAAACAGTTTCTCCGGCCACTTGCCATTCGGTCCGAGATATTTATCACACTCCTTAGCCACGATGGTGATGTTTGTGCCATTCCATCCCTCATAGTCGAAGTCCACACCGTCGAGACCACACTGCACCAGTGTGTCAACAGCCCAGCGGGCATAATAGACGATAGACATAGAGTCGTTGGCTTCTGTCTTGATGATTTTTGGACTGCCACCCTCCATGATATACTCGAACTCACCTTTTGCCTCGTTGTACTCACGGGCATAACAGGTGTGATTGTAGTGGGCAGCATCGGCATGCATCACAAAACGGGTGCCTTTCATCTTCTGGCAATAAACCATATCCTCATAAGCTACCGGCCAATCTTCCGGTGTGGGAATTGCCGACCAGAGGTTGACAATGTCTATACTGTCGGGCAGTCCGAGGAAACGCTCACCATAGGAGGTGGGGTTCTTCGCATTGGTGTAGGAAGCATAATAACCATAGGTAATCTCATGGGGTGTCTGTTTCCATGCACGCAGATTCTCATAATATTGATCGTCGTATGTGTACGGTTCCTGGATAATCAGTTTCTCTGCATCTGTATCACAGCTGTTCAAAGCGGTGAATGCAAGCAGGGTGAGGACCGCAACACTGAATATATTCTTGTATTTCATACTCTTTCTGTATAAAAATGTATTTATATTGATTAATGAGCTTTCTTATCCCACCAGAGTTTTGTACCACAGTTGTCGGCACCGCCTAACAGACTGGCAGCA
>JAEEZP010000194.1 GCA_016291915.1 Prevotella sp.
CCATCAGCAACGAAAGCACCGGTGGAATGGTCGAAGTAAGAGCTGCACTCATTACCGTTGACTGTTCCACAGCTGACGGAGTTGTTGTCCCATACCAACATGGGAACACCTGCCAGATAAGCTGCACGACAGAAGAACTCAAGATAATATTTACGGAAGGCGTTGGCATTATCGGTGGTATGTACGACACAGCCATATTCTCCGAGATAACAGGGGATGCCCTGCTCGATGTACTTCGTACGTAACTTAAAGAGCAGTTTGATCACATACTCCTCGTTGGCATCTGGCACAGAGAAAGCCGGATCGGCATTATGGCCCCAACTGCTATAGGTCTCTGTTCCGTCAGCACCTACAGGAGCCAGACAGAATCCGTAAGGATCATAACAGTGAACAGCCACCATGATACGATTGGCAGGATCGGTTGGCAGCACTAAATTATTAAGCGTAAGATCGAGGTTTGCAGCATATCCGCTTACACCGATCCAACGGGTAGCATTATTACCACCGGTAGCACGGATGGCATTGACAGCATACTGGTTCCATTTGTTCAGCATGTCATATTCTTCTGCTGATCCTCCACCCCAGTTATCACCGGCATGTATCTCGTTAAAGGTCTCGAAGATAAGCTGTTCGCCATAACTCTTGAACTTATTAGCCACCTGCGTCCATAAGGTAGAGATAAGTGCAGAGTCTGCCTTAGCTACATCTTTTTTCTCAGGATTGGCAGCATTGCCAAGGTCTGTCTCGAATGAATCGTGATGCGTATTCAAGATGACATTCAGTCCAGCAGCAATGGCAGCATCTACAACGCCAGCCACCTCATTCAGATAATCGGCACTGATAACACTATTGTCATTCATATGATCGGTCCATGTGGTAGGAATACGTACTGTCTTAGCACCAGCCTTTGCCAAAGAGTTGAACAGTTCGGCACCTGGTGTTGCACGATCCCAGTAACCCCATCCCTGACTGATAGCGTCACCGCTCGTATCGAAATGGTTTCCTAAGTTCCATCCCCAACCCAACTTCTGAGTCATGGCGACGGCCGTGTTGGAAGGAAGATCGTCGAGTGTCCATGTCAACTTGATCTCCTGATCATAGGCATCACCCTGTGGACCGAGGATGAGTCCTGCAGGGATGACGAGTGTCTGTGTCTTACTGAAGTCTACATCAGCAGTGATCGTCAGTGATGGGGATGCGCCCAACACCAAGGCACTCTTCACGGGTACACCATTAAGTGTTATTTGGCTTGCATTCTTTGTAGCGAAGCCGATATTCTTGTCGAATGTCACCGTGAAGGTCTGTTCTCCAAACAGCAGGTCGGCATCGCTCTCGGGTGTTGCTGAGAAAAACTCTGGAGCACCCACCTCAGGTATTGTATATTGCGCATCTGTGTCTGAGCAGGCTGTGGCTATAAGTGCCACAGCTGCAAAAGACATTCGTTTGATAATATTATTCAGTTTCATAATTCTATCGATGATTAATTATTCAACAGTAATCTTTGTTGCACGGCAGCCCTCACCCTGCAATATCCAGCAATAGCCCCAATCACATAACGTAGTGAGCTGTTCAACTAAGGCTGGTGTAGCTTTTATCTCAATGGCTCCGTTATGCTCCTCCAGATTGTATATTCCAGAATTGATGTTATTGCCGTTGCCAAGACCTGTAGCATTGCCAATCTCTGACTGTCCATTCCAGTGACCATCAAAGAACTGTACCTGCCACCAGTCATTATAAGCTGTAAGATATAAGCGAATGATCTGTCCGGCCTTCAGTCCGGCATCTACAAACATATTCGGATTATTTGCGCCTGCAGTACCATCGCCTACCTGCCAGTTGATGCCCCAACCGTTGAAATCAAGATCACCACTCCAAAGAGTCTGTTCTAATACAGTATAGTGAGTTACAGCAATCTTAGTAATAACAAGATTCTCTCCCTGTATAATCCAGCACTGACCCCAGTCTGTAAGCGTAGTGAGCTGCTCAACAAGTGCAGCCGTTGCCGTAATCTCAAAGCAACCGTCATGCTCTGCAAGATTATAGATACCAGCATTAATGTTATTTCCGTTATTGAGACCAGTAGCATTGCCAATCTCTGATTGTCCGTTCCAATGTCCATCGAAGAACTGAACCTGCCACCAGTCATTATAGGCAGTGGCATATACTCGGATAACATCACCTTCTTGTATCTCCATATCGGCAAACATCTTCGGATTTGTTGCGCCATTACTACCGTCACCAATCGTCCAGTTAATAGACCAACTACCCAAATCGACTGCTCCACTCCAAAGAACCGTTGTCACCTCTGTATTAGGGATGAAGTCGATAGTGTAAGTAATCTCACCGTTTGAAGAGACCAGACGAACCTTAGCGCCCTTGCCTGCATTCTCTGGAATACCAATGATCAGTTGGTTACCGTCAGCCAAGACATACTGACAGGTCTCACCATTAATCTCTACACCTGTCAACTTATCACCGTTAGCAACAGTGAGCGTCATAGAACTGCCTGCCTTGATCTCTGCATCTTCACCAGGTAATTCCGTAGCATAGCAGAATACAGCCTCTTCGATATTAATGCTTGGAACATTCGCCACGGTTGTTCCGTTTGCCAAGGTAAGAGTAGGAGAACCGGTCTGGGCACTCATTGGAACAGTGAGGGTAATAGCATCGGCAGAACCTTCCACGTTAACCACGTCAGAGCCTTCACCAAACTGTACGGTCTTTACCAGGTCGAGATTGGTACCCTTGATGGTCAGAACGCCACCGGCACTTACTGACGAATGATCATATCCTGTTACGGTAGGCTTCACCAGCGTATAGGCAACAGTGACACTCTCACCGTTGGCCATCAACAGTTGGATATCGCCTTCAACAGCCGTCTCAGGAACAGAAGTAACCACCACCTTGTCAGCAGCAGCGGTAAACTCACCGCCATCCACCATACTACCATCACTGAGTGGGAACTGTACGCCAGTCACCAGATCCAGATCCATACCAGTAACGGTCAATACCATTCCAGCCTTTACAGGAGCGGGAGCACTCTTCAGATTACTGGGCTTCACGGTTGTCAATGTTCCGACAGGAACCTCTACGCCTGACTTACATACGATGAGCACATCTCCACCGGGAGCTTCTGCCGGTAAGGTAAACGTCAATGTCTTACCATCATTGGATACTGTAATATCCTCCACGAGATAGCCACCCACCTTCACAGCCTCAGCTATATTGAAATAGGTACCTGTTATCGTGATCTTCTCACCAGCCTTGGCATTGATATTACCAAGGGCACTTGCCTCATTACGTCCAGATATCTTACTGATGGAAGGAACACCAATCTCAATGGCATTCTCAGAAGTAAGTATCTGATAGTCGAGCGCATCCTCAGTAGCGGCAGTCAGATCCAGTGTATATAACTCGATCTTACCGGTCTGCGCATTCTCAGGAACAGCCACCGTGATGCTGTAGCGATCGTGTGAAAGGAAGTTCTCCTCACCTACCACAACATTCTCGGCAAAAGCCAGAGAGTGGATCAGATTCAGATAGTCACCCGTAATGGTCACCACATCACCCGGCATGACAGAAGCCGGTGAGAATCCCTCAAACTCGATATTCTCCGTATAAGTGAGCTCACGCTGGGTAGTAATCGTCTGATTGGTCTTTGTAGTCAAAATGATAACGCCTACTTCAGGACCATCTTTAGGAACAGTGATTCGAATCTCACTGGGGATGCCTGCTCTTACCACCTCATAGTTAGTAATGGCACTGATACCTGGAATCTGAATGCTTGCTATCTGGTCCAGGTTACTACCCACGAAGCGCAGTGTACCACCACGCAGCACAGGATTCGGACCGAATGCATTCAGGTTGACACCCTCCTTATATTGGTTAGTATCCAGATCATCATTGCTGCAGGCCGTCAGTGACAGTCCCATGAGGACTATCACCAACAGTGCTAATATATTTTTTATATTCTTCATAATGATACTTCTTTTAGATTATTTGTTAGGTACCACACGGATGTTGTCAATCTTGATAATTGGCGTACACTCTGTGCCGTTCACACCACCGCCAAGGACAAAGATTGTCAAGCTGGCGAAGTCCTGAGCAGACTTGAAAGTATTAGAGGTTACCGCACCTGTACGGTCAACATTGAAGCTTGACAATGGGATAGTCACTGTTACCCAGTTACCACCTGTGTCATAAGAGCCGGTAGTTGTCCAAGGACGATACATGGCACGTCCCCAAGAACCAAACTCCTCGCCACCTTCACCATTGAAGACATAGGCATTGGCGCCAGCCACCTTATCGTAACCCGTGACAGCATAACCGGAAAGAGTTACCTTGTCAATACCCTCGAAACATACCTGCATAGCACCGGCACTCCAAGGATTGGATGAAGGAATATTCATCTCGAACTTCAAAGACATGTTCTCATAATCAGAGAAGTCAACTAAGTTGAACAATGCGATGCCATCGCCAGAGGTGATATTCTGTGGAGTATCCCAAGAACCGCACCAGTATTCGAAAGAGAAAGCACCATCATTCCATCCACCATCCACGCTCATGACAGCTGCGCCATCACCCAACTGAACGAAGTTGCCCATGATGGAAGTCTCATCAGAGAGGATATCACGATTGTGCCAACCATGGTTGCCTAATCCGGTCTTTCCATCGAAGTCGAACAAGATACCTCTTGTATCCAGATAGTGGAAGGCGGAGGTAGCCTCACCGTAGATAGTCTCCACCTTGATACTTCCCTCAGTTGTACACTCTGGCATATTGAAAGAGATGGTACTTTGTGTGAAGCTGGTGAAATCTGTCAGCTCCTGACCATCAGGAAGGATAACCTTCAATGGCACATTTGGATCGTCAATGAAGTAGTTACCATAAATAGTAACGGCCTCTCCTGCCTTAGCATACTCACACGACATTGTAGTAAGTGTTGGAGGAGGAACGATAACATGGAAATCATAGGTGACCGTATCCTTGGCTTCATTGATCATATAGATCTTGTCGCTCACCTCACCGGGGATTCCCTCTGGCACGCGCACAATCAGCGTATTCTCCGTAATATAACTGGTATTCAACTGCGCTTTCTGGTCGTTGAAATACATCTGCTGAATGCTTGTCAGGTTTTTACCGACAAGGCAGATGATCGACTCCAAACTGGCTTCTGTTATCAAAGAGTCTGCCTGTGACAGATAGGGCGGACGGATATAGTAGATCTCCGGAGTACCTCCAGATAACTCAAATGCGTCCGGCTGGTCCTCACAAGAGCTGAACGCTGTAGCCAACAGCATCAGTCCTATCGTCAGACTAAGGAAATATTTATTGATTTTCATCTTATGAGTCATTTTGAATTAGTATGCATATTCACTTCTTACATCCACACTCTGAGCCTCTTCAAGAAGATGAGGATTATATACCACGTCTTCATCCGGGTAGGGCAACGTAAAGACAGAAGCATTCACGTTGGGCACAGGCGTATTCGTTTCGTAGTACATATTGGCAGTATTCAC
>JAEEZP010000195.1 GCA_016291915.1 Prevotella sp.
AAACCACTTGAAAAGAGCACCACAGCTACCCTCCGTGGTGACTAAATCCAACAGAAATAATCACCAAGGCACAGATGGGAAAGGATCTTCACTCTTCATTTTCTAAATGTCCATAGACATGGGACGGGGTGTTCGATTGCTAGTAGTCAAATCGGAGCTGCGCAGTTTCCAAAGACTTCTGAATCTGGCGTTGTAATACTTCTCGTGGTGGCAAATCGGTCAAATATTTGGCAACCCTGATGCCTGCTTTATCGAGTTTTAACAATTCAATTTGCTCATCTCCACCTTCAGTACAAAGCAATAATCCTAAAGGTGATTCTTCACCTGATTCAACCTCATTGGCTTCCAACCAACGTAGATACAACTCCATTTGTCCTTTATATTCTGCTTTGAAACGGCCTTTTTTTAGGTCAATGGCTATAAGACGATGCAGGCGACGATGAAAGAACAGCAGGTCAAGATAGAAATCCACACCATCGATTATCATCCGTTTTTGACGTGCCACGAAACAGAAACCACTACCCAGTTCTATGATGAATTGTTCTAAATGGGTCACCAGACAATCTTCGAGACTTTTCTCGCTATACATTCCTTTCAGACCTGTGAACTCCAAGAAATAAGGATCTTTAAAGACAAGATCTGGACTTATGATATTATCATCACGGAGTTGCGTCAGTTCATTTTTAACATATTCATCAGGCTTACTACTGATAGCAGTTCGCTCGTAAAGCATGCTGTCTATATTTTTTCGAAGTTGACGGACAGACCACTTTTCTAAAGCTGCAAATGTTAAATAAAATTCTCGCTGAAGATTATCTTTCAGAGGCATTATTTCTACGAAATGAGACCATGATAATTGCCGAGACAATGTTGCAACAATTTGAATCTCGGGGAATAGTTGAGCGAATTGCATCATTCGCCATATACTACGTGGTTCAAATCCTTTCTTTCCATACTCTTTCTGCAATTGTGTCGACACTGTCGTCACAATTAGCTTTCCGTAATCAGCCCGCTCATTTCCAAGCACTTCTCGGTTAATACGTTCACCAATATGCCAATACATATTGGTTAAGGCATAGTTGGCGGATGAAGCTACTCTACCACGTGCTTGTTCAATAATTTCACACAAATCCTTTATCAGGGTTTGATGCGAAACTGCAGTAATTTGTATATCATTCTTTGTTTTCATGTCTGGTTATTTATCATCTCCGTTAATGATTCTAATCTCCGAATATTGTATTTTTTTTTCATAGTGATATAATAATAATACTTTGCTTATGATAATTCTGGCGAGGACGGGCATGCAAAAAGTGAAGAGTTAGGAATTATTATTTTCCAATTATCAACTTACCCTAAGGGGATAACCCCCTGTCCACGAATGATTCCCGTTGCAAATGTATAACGGTTTTTTGAAACGTACAAATATATTATGCCGTATGCTAAAAAAAATTGAAATGGTTTAGCAAAGGGAATCAGCAAAGGGTAATCACCACTGCAAATAGCTTAGTGGTATAGTTTAAAACGAATGAAAAAGATACGCTGTTGGAAGAAAGTCTTAAGACAACAAAAAGCGTGCGGCCGAAGTGACACACACGCTTTTGCTTATATGTTGCTTTAGGATTATTTTAGATTGCTCTCTATCCACTCGATGATGTTGGGTGCTGAGGGGCGTGGGGCATCTAATGAGATGATGTTACCTTTTTTGTCAAACATCATGAAACGGGGAATGCCGGTGACACCATACTCCTTGCAGAGCATACAGTCGAACTCACCCTTGACGATATACTAGCCTTGCTCCTGTCTATGCAGAGGTTATGGACGGCTACATAGAGATAGTGTTTCAAATGATTATAACTGTCAAAATCCTTGTTTATATTCAGCAACCGCACAAACACTTCCTGCACGACATCTTCGCTCGCCACATCATCTTTCAAGATGCCTGAAGCATAGAAACAGAGCGCCTGATAATTGTCGCGGAAACAACGCTCGAGCAAACCATTGTCTGACTGCAGAGAGAATTTTGACATATAACTACTTTCTTACCGATGCAAAGATATAAATTATTTTTATTATCAACAAAAATAATTCATAATAACGTTGAAAGCTAAGGTTATACAGAAAAACTCAAGATGAGGATACAGGTTTGCAAAAGTGGTCCTGTCTTCGCTCATTCCAATATAAAGATATTTTACTACATATCCTTTTCGATTAAACTTTCTTTTCAAGAAATACACAGCAAAATATATCAGTTTTCTAAAAAAAATGCGTTTTTTGCAAATCACCGAATCACCTTTTGTAGTTGTAAACCACTTATTATCAATCGTTTTCAAAAAGTGATTAGTGATTAGTGATTTACCATCTGTTATTAATGTAGTGTTGTCGACAAAGATCTTGTCTCAAATACCCTCCTACCCTGTTAATATTTTTCATCATTATTTCCTCTCATTTCGTAGAAAAGAATGAGGGAGAAATCTTTATTGGTTATTGGTTATTGGTTATTGGTAATTGTCTTTACGGTTTCCACACATAGAAGCCTTCGGAAGGAGCTAAGGCAGAAAGGAGGTTGAGCAGTCGTTCGCTAGGATTGTAAATCACCAGATTGGCATCGTCACCCTCATACATCAGCAGTGTTTCCCGGTTGTCGAGCAAGACGTAAAAAGGGTCTTCTGCTAACACACATGCGGTGATTTTTTCACGCAGTTCTTCCGGACGGGGATTATCTATCCAAGAATCCCCATCAATGGAGAAAGAGATATCTTCGTAGCAGTTTACCTTCAGCAGGATGATGAAGAAAGCGTTCGCTATCTGTTCACGATAGTGCGTACGGAAATAGTGCTCTATCGTAAAATACTGACCGCCTGACTGTGCAGGAACCTGCTTCGGCAGGAAATTCATCACCCAACAGGGCTTTTCTATTAATTGCTCTACCCTATCCATCGTATATATTTTTTCATGTCATACTACTTACATCTTCACGTCATTTACCCTTAGTCTATTGATATTCGATTTTAAAGTAATCCAAGATCCTCTTGTATTCATCTTGTGCCGTGAGACATGTGTCACGAAGATATCCGTCAACATGTCCCCACTGCTGTAAACCACGGTAATAAAAAAGTCGTAAATCTTCCGTGATGATGAATGGGACTATCTGACTCTGCAAACATTGCCAGAACATCAGCAGACGCCCCACACGCCCGTTGCCATCCTGAAAGGGATGGCAACGCTCAAACATCACATGGAAATGCAGGATATCATCTAACACGACCTTTTGTATCGCTGAATAATCAGTAATCAAAGATCTCATTACCTTGCGTACCTGGTCGGGCTGAACAGTCTCTTCTCCACCGACTTCATTAGGCAATCGTTTGTAATCACCTACAACGAACCAGGATTTCTGACTGTCAGAGGTATTGGTCTTGAGGAGAAGATGGAGTTGCTTGATATGCGCCTCTGTAATCCGCTCCATCGCATGGTCAATGACATAGTCTATGCACCGAAAATGATTGACAGTCTCCAGGATATCATCAATGCGTGTGCTCTCAGTGGTTATGCCGAGGGTATTCGTTTCAAAGATAAAACGTGTCTGCTCTTTCGTCAGACGACTGCCCTCTAAGTGGTTGGAGTTGTATGTCAGGTCAATCTGTGTACGATGATAGATGCCACCTTTCAAATGAGCACCCTTTTCTTCACGCAAACGCTGAAGCAAAGGAGAAATCTTACCACTTCCCTTTTGAGGCAGTCTCGTATCAGCAGGGATATTCCAGGTCTTTCCGGTAAGAAAAGCACCTGCTATCTTTCCAGAAGCACAATAATTACGGACGGTACGCTCACTCATACCGTATCTGTCGGCGAACTGTCTGACTGAAAGATAATCCATATTATCGGCAAGTTGTGACTTAAAACACCGCAAATATACAACTTTTTTTGCCGATATCGGCAAAAAACGCAGGTTTTTTGTATAAACTGGATATTATTTCCTTCCGGCTCCAACCTTAGAGTAGTAAAACTTATATCTTCACGACATAGATCCTGTAGTCTTTCACACTGCCGGGAGCACCCTGTTCGGCACGCGGCAGATATTCGATGCCAGTGACAGTGCGTGTATTGCCGATGTCGATAACCAACAGATGGGGCGCCTTGCTTCCGGCAGCGGTGCTCCAATAAGTGCTCTCCTGCAGGTCGAACACCTTCTCTGCCAGGTGGTTACCTTGCTCATCATCCTCACTGTCGGCATAGCGGACTGTCCATATCTCACGGTCGATGCGCTTGCCTGACGAGCCGATAGCATAGAGTTCAGCAATTGACACTGCATCATCGTCCTTATGAGTGGAAAGACATTCGATAGCGATATAACGACCTTTCACCGGTGTGGCAAATTCGATCTTCTGCCAGCCGTTGCCTGCCTGCAGCGATCCTGTAGCGACAGGAGTGAGGGAGTTGAGATCAGGACGGTTGCCGGGATTGTTATGCTTCTGTCCGTCACCCTGCAACTGCAGTTTGTCGAGCTGGGGTTTGTCATAACCCGCCATAACAGCTTCTGACGGTCCTGTCACATCAAGGACGATCACCTCATTACGACCTTTTTTCAGCCAACAGCCAGGGACGTAGAGCGTCTGCTGCGGACCGATATTCCAGTAGCGGCCCACGGCATGACCGTTGACATACACTTGTCCCTTACCCAATTTTTCCGTACTCAGGAAGGTATCCCCTACCTTTTTTAAGTTGAAATAACCACGGTAGTAACCGGCTCTGTCGGTTTTGAATCTCTCCGTGGTACCTTTGCTGAAAGCATTCACAGCCGTAGCGTAATCATCGGGAATCAGACCGATATGCCAGTTTTTCAGATGATAGACGAGCTGATGGCCGCCCTCCTCCCGTGAGAGTGTCACCTCCTGGGTGATGCCCTTGAAGTCTTTGATGGCCCGCCCGAAGTTGATACGTCCCATCGCCTCCACAAGGATGCTCAACTGTGCACCCTCATTGACGGCGGGTAATAGTAGGGTATTCTCATTTCTCAGACGATCCATCTTACCGATATACTGTCCATCGAGGAACACACGGGCATAGTCGTGACAGTCGGTCAGGGTAATCACACTCTCGCCGTCGATACGCGGCAGACGGGTGGTATAGAGTATACTGCCATAACCCATATCAAGGGCTTCCATCGACTGCACTTCATGGCTCTCCACCGTACGGGAGACACCGCCCTGGATGGGAGCATACTCACTGAGTGTAAACGACGGTATGCTGATGAGAGGCATCGGAGCTTTGGGCACTACAGGGAGTTTCCCTGCGGAATATTTCGTCAAGGTATTACGTAAGGTCCAATATTTCTCCGTGGGTTGTCCGTATTCGTTGATGGGCGCATCATAGTCGTACGACGTGACATCGGGAGCAAAACCGGGACTATTGGCACCTGCCCAATGACCGAAGGAGGTACCGCCGTGCGTCATATAAAGAGAGAAGGATATATTCTTCGACAGCATCTCGTCGATGCCCTCCACCATATCCTTGGCCGGACGTGTCTCATGGCGTGCTCCCCATTTGTCGAACCACCCGCTCCAGAACTCAGAGCACATCTTTGGAGCATCCGGACGCAGCTCACCTAACTTAGCGAACTGCTCATCGATATTGGCACCCGTACCGAAGTTCATCGTCCACCTCAGGTCGTCGAGGGCATTATTGGTGAAGTTGGAAGCCCAGTCACACTGAAAGAGCACCGTCTCCTTGCCATAGATCGAGCGCAGACAGTTGCGTATCTCTGAGACATAGGGCTTATCCACACCATAGGAACCATACTCGTTCTCCACCTGTATCATGATAATCGGACCGCCATGCTGCACGGTAAGCGGTGCTAATTGCTCACCCACCTTCTGCTCGAAAATCTTCACACGCTCCATAAAATAAGGATCCTGCTCACGCAGCCGGATATCAGCCTTCTTCAACAGCCACCACGGCAGTCCACCCATCTCCCACTCTGCACAGACATACGGTCCAGGGCGCACGATGACCCACATGCCATGCTTCTGCGCCAGACGACAGAAGGCAGCCACATCATGCTGACCGGTGAAATCGAACACACCTTCCTGCTGCTCATGGACATTCCAGAAGACATACAGACAGATCGTGTTCATGCCCAGGGCCTTACACATCTGTATACGGTGCTCCCAATAAGGTTGCGGGATACGGGGATAATGCAGTTCAGCAGCCTTGACGACAAACGGTTGTTGATCCAACAGGAAAGTGTTATTGCCGATATCAAAGGTATGTGCCGGGCGACTATGCTCGAGATATCTTACATATTCGCAGGCAGCCAGGAGAAACGCTCCCACCCCGAAGTTTGCCTCACTGTTTGCATCGACGGTCTGTCCGGGGATGGCACGCTCACCGATGGGTTGCACATAACCGATCTTACCATTCTTCTGCAAGGCGACGGTGGTGAGATAATGCCACGCTTTCTCAATCACAGGAGCATACTCCTTTTCCGACAGATAACCGTTGTTGACACCCCACAGCAGTCCGTAGCAGAAGAAAGCGGTGCCGGAAGTCTCATAACCGGGAGCCTGCTCGGGATCCATCATCGAACGTGTCCAGTGACCCTCCGGCTGCTGCAGGTCAGCCACGGCACGCGCCAGTCGCTGGTATTTCTCCACGAAAAACCTTCGGTGAAGATAGGTTTTGGGCATGTCCTGCAGCACCTTAGCCAGCCCAGCCAATACCCAGCCGTCGCCTCGCGCCCAGAAATCTTTCCTGCCACTGGCTGTCTTGTGCTTGGGATAGACATATTTGCCATCACGGAAGTAGAGTCCTGTCTCCTGATCGAGCATGATACTGTCGGTATAGAGGATATTCTGATAGAGCTTGTCGAGGTATTTGGTATCACCGGTAAGCTGATACATCTTGGTCATCACCGGCATCACCATATAGAGGGCATCGGCCCACCACCAATAGTCGGCAGCCTTGGAGTCGGCCTCATAGCCCATCACCTCGGTGGCTCTCTGAATCCTGACGGGGTCGTTCTTGATATGATACAGATCGATATATGTCTGGAAACAGATCTGCCAGTCGCCGAAGAGCACATACTCCTGTCCCTCACCGTAGTTCTTGTATTTCCACTTGGCGGGATCCGACTCTCTGGCCCCTTTCCACTGGTTGTGCTCCGCCCACCGGACGGAGTAGCTGAGCATCTGCTCATCACCCAACAGCTGGTATACCTCCATATTGCCGGTATGGTAGGCGGCATTATCCCAGAAGGCACGTACCTCGGCTTTGTTATTGGTTTGCCAATAAGTGTTCACCTGGCGGATGACCTCCTTCACGTCGTCCACCTTCCATGATCTTGCCTGCAGCTGTACAGCCGTCAGGAGAAAGAATGATAAAAGTACAATTTTCCTCATATCCATGTGCATTGTCATCAATAAAAAAGAGCAGTCTATATTAATATAAACTGCCCTTCGGTCATTTTATTTCAATGACATGCAAAGAAGTTCGACTACTGGAAGTTCTCGTCGAGATAGGTGTAGAAGGCAGGACCTTCTCCAATGAAAGAACGAGCGATCTTTCCCTGTGGATCGATGATGATCTTGGTGGGATAACCGGTGATGCCGAAGAGTTTCGTCACATCATTGTCGTCTTTCTTGTTATAGACATGAAGCCAAGGTAGCTGATTGTCTGCAACGGCCTTCTTCCACTTCTCCTCGGTGTCATTACAGTCGATACCTAAGATCTCAAACTTTCCCTTGTACTTCTCGTAGTACTTCTTCATGTCAGGATAACCCTTGATACACCAACCACACCAGGATCCCCAGAAGTCGAGCACCACATACTTGCCACGCAAGGATGACAGTGACAGCGGCTTGCCATTGATATCCATCAGGGTGAAGTCGGGCACCTCACGACCAGGCTCCTGCAACTTAGCGGCACGGTCCTGACGCTCCATCTGCTGTTTGATCATGTCCACCATCGGCTGATAGTAGGCCTTCATACGACCGTCACGGACAGCGGGGGTAAGATTACCCAGATAGTTCTCCCACTGACGGGGATTGAGTCGCTCCAGATAAGTCACTGCAGCCTCATTGTCGGGATGAGCCTTAGCATAAGCAGTGATAGCCTGCTCCGTACGTTGACGGATCCTTTGTGTTCCCTCCTGATATTTGTTCATGATCTCATCACGATTACCGCCGGCGGCAATCATCTGATCGGTCTGCTGACGTAAGGCTGCACTCTCTGCCTGGAAGGGTTTGAGGGCATCCTCCATCTCCACATACTGCTGATAGAATTTACTGCCTAAGATGGTAGGGGTATTCAAGGTGCCAACCAACTGGAGGGTCTCACCGGGAACACCGACAATCTGGATGGTGGCACGGCGACCACGTGGCTGTGCACTTCTCTGCTGTGCCTTGGTGATATACAGCAACATCGGTTTCTCCATCTTCAGGTTGATGTCAAACTTACCGTCTTTTACAGGGAAAGAATCTACCCTACCTGCACGACGGTTTTCCAACTGGGTAATAACAAGAGACTCACCGGCATCTCGAAGATTACCGACAATACGCAACACACCTTTGTCTGCAGCATACATGCTGAGACAACCCATCAGGATACTTAAACTTAAGATTATTTTCTTCATAATTTGTAAAATAATATACTTATTTGATTCATTACGGGCATATAGGTTTAATTGCATGGATGACAAATGTTTAATTCCCCAACCTCAAAGAAAAAAAATCGTGATTTATTGCTTGATGACATCCAAGATGTCTTTCAGAAAACCGTTGCCGTCCTCGGGCCAGCGGCTATGGAGGATATATCGCAGACAACTGATGCCCGTGGCTTTCTTTATCTCCGAACTGAAGGTTACCTCAGCACAGTAATAGACTGTCTCGCTGGATGATGGACGATAGGTGATAGTGCCCTGCGGCTTCCCGTCTGCAGCTGTCAGCTTACAGGTAATGGTACCGTCGGCGGCGGTGGTCAACCCTTGATGGGCAATGCCTCCGGGCAGGAGTTTATAGAACTCGGAAAGTGCATCGCTCGTGGTGATTACCGGTCTGCTTACCACATCTTTTGAGTCGGTGCCCAACTGCACGCCGTATACCAGTTTGCCGTCGGCGGCGATGCGTTTCTGCAGGTAAGCCAAGTCATCAATACCGTTGCCCGAAGTGTCGTCATCATCTCCGCCGCAGGCAGTCATTGTTGTCATCATAAAACCGCAGGTAAGGAGTATCACTCCCCATGAACAGACGGCGGTTAGCATCCTAGATAGTTTCTTTTTCATCATTATAATCATTTAAAATAATTTTACCAAGAAGATGGGCAGTGTTCCTACTGCCAACATCAGCAGCAGTGTCAACGCGAAAGTAAGCACCGTGCGCCACAATGCCGGCCAAAGACGCAAACCGTAAAGCTGGGCGTAGTCGACGCTGAGCAGCGGCACTCCGATGACCATGGGCACGGCGAAGGGCGGCAGGTTGTAGTATGCCTCCGTGCCTGTGAGCAGCACCCACACCCCAGCTACCATCTGCATCTGACAGGAGATGTAAATCTGTGAGAAAAACACCTCGAAGAATGTCATCCGCCGCAGAAAAACAAGCCATGAAGCAAGAATATAGAAAATGCCTGCCACAATGGTCTGATAAGCCGGATGGGTATGCAGCCATACCAACACCTTATCGATACGT
>JAEEZP010000018.1 GCA_016291915.1 Prevotella sp.
AAACGGTAGGACCACACACATACATTCCCACATTGGGTGCATGGAGAGGTTCGAAACGCTCCTTCTGTCGGTGAAGGGTATTGTAAATCAACAGTGTCTGTTCCATATTCTTATCATTTTGGGGTACAAAGGTACGGATAAATGAGAGCATAACAAAATAATTTATTATTTTTTATGCCGAATGCGAGTACCTTCGACGAAGTCAAAGGTACGGATAAGCGAGAGAAAAGCCATATTTATTTGGACTTTTCCGAATGGAAGTACTTTCGACGGAGACAAAACTAGGAACAGAAATGGTCTGTTTTATAATCTGAATAAGGTTGCTTGAACAGATCATTTCAGAACCGACTCCATATTATCTGTTTTTCCTCTTTTTTACAAGTTTTACTAAAAAAACTATTACAAATGGTGAGAAATACGTTATCTTTGTAAAAGCATTGATAATCATAATGTAGAAGAGATATGAAACTGAAGATAGTTTTAGCTGTATTAGCTTGGAACGTTGGCATGATGCAGGCGCAAGACAAATTGATGATGCTCGTGGGTACATTTACCGACGGCAACAGTAAAGGTATCTATTCCTATCGGTTCAATCAACAGACAGGAGAATCTGAGATTCTTGACTCGCTGGCAATGGCACATCCTTCGTTTCTTACCTTTTCTCCTGACAAGAAACTTGTATATACAGCCACGCATGAAGAAAAGGCATTGCTCCATACCGTTCGTCTGAATCATCGCAACGGAGGTTTACAACTGCTGTCATCCACCCCTGTCTTGGGTTCTGATCCCTGTTATGTGGCGACAAATGGCAACATCGTCCTCACGGCCAACTATTCAGGAGGCTCCATGAGTGTATTCAAATTGAGCCGGCAAGGTGTGCAAGCAGATCTTGATGTCAGGTTTATTGGAACGACGGGAGGTCCTGACCTGACACGGCAGGATGCTCCCCATGTACACTGTGCTTGTTTTACGCCCGATGGGAAATATGCACTGGCAACCGATTTCAGCGCCGACAGGATAGTATCATTCCGTGTTAAAGGGCAAGAGGTGACCGCTAACGGTGTTGCGGCAAATGTCAGTGCCGACTCAGGGCCTCGCCATATCGTGTTCAGTCCGAACGGCCGTTTTGCCTACGTGATGAGTGAGTTGTCGGGAAAGGTGACAGTGTTCAGATATCATGACGGACGACTGGAGACTCTTCAGGAGATTGTGTCCGATAGTGTGGGGGCACGTGGGGGTGCAGATATCCATCTCAGTCCCGACGGAAGATTCCTCTATTCAAGCAACCGTCTGAAAGCGGAAGGTATAGCCATCTTCTCTGTTGACGGACAGACTGGTTTGTTGACACGTATCGGTTATCAACCGACAGGGGCTCATCCCCGGCATTTCAATATCACACCCAATGGGAAATTCCTGTTGTGCTGCTGTCGTGACAGCAACAAGATACAGGTATTCCGCCGTGACAAACAGACGGGTATGCTTACCGACATCCACCAGGATATACCGATCAGCATGGCAGTGTGCGTACAGTTCCTGACAGGAAAGAACAATTAATGATTCCTCCCCACCTTATCACGACAGGATAGGGTGGGGAGGATAAATAAGTAGGAACTGTTGAGTCCTATTTCAACAATTCTCAGAATAGTTGTCAGGTAATTTCGATAGTTATCAAGAATTCTTAGACAACTCCTCTTTGATAAGACGTTCCATCTCTATTTCGCTTTGTATTTCGCGACCGATGATAGTACCATCATCTCTGATGATAAGAACAAAAGGTATTGCAGTAATATTGTAGATGGAAGCACCGATGCTGTTCCAGCCTTTGAGATCAGACATCTGAGGATAATCTAAATTCAAATCCTTGATAGCTTTCAGCCAGGATTCTTTCTTACTGTCAAGACTGACACCCACAACACCCAATCCTTTGTTTTTATATGTGTCATAAATGTGCTTCAAACTTGGAATAGCTCTACGGCAAGGGGCACACCATGAAGCCCAGAAGTCAACGATTGTCACTTTGTTCTTCTTCACATATTGGCTGAGGCTCACTTCTTTACCTTTTGAATTAGTCATCGTGAAATCTGTGAATGGTTTACCTACAGCAAAACGATTAATGGAAGCCAAGGCATCCTTCATCATGATGACAGTTGGATTTCCTTTGAAACGGTCTGGGATGGCCGTTATTACTTGATCGATGACATCTTTGTCGAAAAGTGAATAGAAAATGACCAGTTCGCCAATACCGAAGGTGTTATCGATATTTTCCAGAATCCACCGTTGTTGTTCCTGATTCAACTCTTTCTTGAGTTGGTCAGTCTTTTTTAGCGCTAATGTGCGTTCCTCATCAGACAGACTCTTGTCGCGTGATTGCTGCAGAAGGGGAAGGATACGATCATTGTACGAATTCAGCATCTTATTGTACTCATGACATATAAAGTTCAATGGAGATCCTGTAATCCTATTCTTCCGGTTGTCTGAACTGAGGAAAGCATTCAACTCTGAAATACCGCTCTCGATATAATATACTGTTGAATAATAGTGCTGTGTACTATCTTTATACGTCATCATCATCGGTGTGGTGAGAGTAGATTCATTTACCGGCACATTAAACGAGAATAAACCATTTCTGACTATGACGGAGTCTTTATAACATGGATGCTCATCCATGGCAAAGATAGATGTATAGATTTTCTGTCCGTCTTTTAAGTCTTTGACTACACCATTAATGTGACATGTTGTCTGCGCCACACCAAATAAAGGCATAGTGATAGCCAATAACTGTATGATCAAATTCTTTCTCATATACCAATTATTATCATTTTATATGTGATTTTGTTTTTAAAGTTCACGCATGATGACTGTTAATAATTCTGGGTTAACGTAGTGTTATAACGAGTAGCAGTGAGGGGGAAAGGCAAGACCCAGAGGGGTGACTCGGGAGAAAGTGTGAAAGTACCGTATTGACAAAGGTCGCGTGTGATGGTACGACGGTAGTTAGCTTCGCTGTTCCAACGCTTACAGTCGAAGAAATTGATGAAGGAACCTAAGCATTCCATCCATTTTGCTTTTTGCATCAGTGCCATGGCTGTTTGCTCAGAAAGACCATCTTTTGCGAAAGGTTCATAATTCTCAATGCGCTTTGCCCGGACGCGATCCACTAACTCCAGTCCTTCTTTAATCTTTCCAGTGCGGATATAACACTCAGCAGCGGTATAATGCATGCGGTCAGATGTCAGTCCATAAGCATTGCATTGTGCCTTCCATCCATTATATTCAAGAGTACCCTCGATGCCAGAATCCATTTCACCCCAGAAGAGGGACCAGCCACCACTTATGTCGTATTTGATAACATAGTCGTTATCCTCAAACATGACAGAACTCTCACGTGAAAGCATCTCAAAGAGAGGATTGGCACGCAACGAAGTACCAATATACAGGAGGTTGTTTTGTGCTTTTTCTTCTATACCCCATGTCATCGACTCCTTGATTTCAGAACGGTCTTCAATCGTTCCATTCAAATTTAATGAGGTCAGTGCGTAGGGAAGAGCATCGGCATAATGTTTCATCTGCATGAGTACCATGGCACGCATGCCATTTCCAAATGCTTGGTCAGGTCGCTCCACGTCGTTGTTTCTTTCGGGAAGGAGCGCAATCACTTCATCCGAACAGTCTTCCAAGATTCGTTTGTATGTTTCCGCAAGACTTAGTTTTTCCTTTGTCAGTCCTACGTTAGTGTCATCCACATAAGCGATACCTCCTTCCGTGGCAGCTGTGTTATCATCGTACTGTTTGGCATGGATATTTACCAGCAGCCAGTGCAGATATGCACGGATTATCCGGGCCTCAGCGACAAGTTGTACTTTTTTTGAGTCGTCACCTATAGCGTCAGGCATTTTGGATATAATCACATTCATGTAATTGATATACTTATATGCAGCCTCGTACCGCTTGTCTTCCGTTGTCAATGAAACACGATCTAATTGATCATCAAGCGCCATATAGGCGTATTCGAGCGTCTGTTTCTTAGAGAGAGTACTCGGTACGTTAATGAAAAAACCTAACGATTCATTGCAAATAACGCAAAGGTCGGAAATAGGATTAATACTAAGTGAGTATTCCTGATTAAGGAGTGATTCTAAGTCATCAACCTTTTCCAGGGTCGTCATCCCTTTTGGAACAATGTCGAGTTCGTTGTCACAAGCCACTGTCGCCATGGTCAAACCGCAACAAAAACAAAAGGCAACAAACAAGTTCCGTATTTTATACGTATTCATAGTTTCTAAAATTTATTTCTTTTTGTTTCATGATTAAAAGTTCACATGCAGACTCATGGTGTAACTCTTTGGAGTCTTGTTGAGAGGAGTACCTGTGGTCGGTGAGTTGGCTTCAGGGTCAATATCGTATTTATTACGTACCCATGTACATACATTGTTCATTTGAATACGCAGTCGAATAGCGTTCATGCCTATTTTCTGACACCATTCCTTAGGGAATGAATAGCCCAAGACCAGGTTGCGGAGCTTCATGTAGTCTGCCGGCTCAACGAGGTTATCCAGATAGGGTGTGCTTTGATAACCTATGACGTTCACTCTTTGATAACCATTGGCAATGTACGTATCCTTCTTTCCTGTAGTCCAATAATTCAAGGCACTGGCGGGAATTTCTCCGGATGACATCAATCCTATAAATCCGTTCTGGCTACCAATGGCGGCATCCCAGTCATCAGCACATACACGCATCACATGTCCTCCATAGTAGCTGAACATGGCAGAGAGGGAAAAACCAGCATAAGTAATCTCAGGTGTTAAACTAGACATTACTTTCGGGTCGAGAGAACCACTATAAACGGCATCCTCTACCTTGAAGTCACTACTGGCAGTGGCATTGGAGGAATGTATCTCCCCTGCCGAGTCACGCCAGTTGACGTATTGCTTATTGTCTTCGGTTGACAATCCCGCAAATTGAACAGAGAACAGTGAATGCACGGGATAGCCTTTATGCAAAGTATTTGGACGTAAGTTTTCATAGCCTGATGAAGGTTCATGAAACACTGTTGTCACCTTGTTCTTGTTGTAGGCGATATTAAAGGAGGCATTGATTCCGATGTCATTACGACTCTGCGGTTTCAATAACTGTCCGTTCAACTGCAGTTCCACACCTCTGTTGCGCATCTCACCATTGTTGATGGTAAGCTGTTTCCATCCTGTTGTCGAGTCAAGATCTGTCAATGTGAGCAGATCACTACCTTTCTTCAGGTAATAATCAAAAGAACCGCTCAACCTGTTGTTCCAGAACGAGAAATCCACACCAAGATTCCAAGAACTGGTCTTTTCCCAACGAAGCTGGTCATTAGGTGGTGTATTTAGGGAAGCTGCCCTTTTACCGTAAATATACTCATTCGCTATAGATGCAGTCAGGAAAGAAGAAACAGAGGAGTCAATGTTTCCTGTGAGACCATAGGAGGAACGTAGTTTCAATGCATCAATCCATGTATATTTCTTCATGAATTCCTCATTATGTATATTCCAGCTCGCGCCGACTGACCATAGTGGTCTTCCGCGGAATTCTGGATCTGCTCCGAAGAGGTCTGTCTTGTCTACACGGTATGAAATACTGGCGCTATAGCGGCTGTCATAGGTGTAGTTGCCAGTGAAGTAGAGCGAATAGAAACGATGAAGCACATTCGATGTCGAGAAACTCTTATCATCGGGAGCACCATACATACCATAGCTCTTTCCGATAACGGATGGAGACCCCTTGATGTCTTTCAATTCACCAAGGTTAACCAGTGCATTGCGGTTTGTCTGTGTCTGGTCGTCGTATCCGAGTATCAGGTTATTATTTGTCTTCATGTTTGTCTGTCTGAACTCGAATCCGGCAAGGGCCTCTACAGCGTGTTTCTCTGCAAAGATGTTGTTATATCCTGTTTGTGCGCGGAAAGTGTAATAGGCACCTTCATTGGTATTGGTAATTAGTTGTCCGCCTTCAGGTATGTAATGTTTGATGACGCCAGAGGTTTCACTTGTATATATATTATATAGATAGCGCATCCTGTATGAATCTGCTTCCAAGTATCTGTCGTTCTTGTAATAAATGTCCTCATACTGGTAATAGGCACTTGCTGTCCATCCCGGTAAGATGGTGGCAGTGGCATTTGCAAAGGTGCGGATATTGGTGCGGCGGCTGTTATTGAAATTCACATTTAACTCATTAAGAGGATAGTAAGCAGGATCTTTCAGCTCATATGCTGAATTTTGAAAAGCTTGCTCTGAGAGTGAGATGTTTGCTTCCAGGGCGGCAGCACTGCCATCAGCATTGTACATACTCTGATAGGGCAGGAAACCATTGATGCCGTTGAATTCACTGCTTACATGGGTTTTGGCACGCTCGCTGATGATATTTGTGCCGAACGACAGTTTCAGCCATCTCGTGGCATCCAGATCACCTCTATAGCTGAATGTCAGGGCATTATTGCGTTCTTTCACCATTCCCAGGTTGTCTTTCTTATAGTTGAGCACGATTGTAGAGTTGAGGTATTTTCCTTTTGTACGTAGCGATAGATTGTATTGTTGCAGTACTTTCTTGCGTTCATACACATCCTGCCACTCTTTACGGTAGTCGTTCTTGGCCCATTGATTAAACGTCGATTCCATCTCGCTGTTGCTCACTTCACCGAGGTAATTGCCTGCAAGGATTTGCATGATGGGACTCAATGCGTTTCTGTTAGTAGTATAATAGTTGAGCATTGACTGCATGGAGTTCTGATCGTCATCAGTTTTCATGCTGTTGAAGTGATATTTCTCCAGTTCAATGAGCTGAGCTGAGTTAATCCATCCGTAGTTGTCGTAATTCTGTTTTTCACTGATGGTGATGTCGGTACTAAGGTCAACCTCAAGTCTCTCCTGTTGGGCGCGTTTGGTGGTAACGACGATAACACCATTAGAAGCTCGGGCACCATAGATGGCAGCAGCTGCGGCATCTTTCAAAACAGTGATGTTCTCTATGTTATAGGGATTGATGGTCTCAATACCTCCCTCTATGGGGAGTCCGTCAACAACCACGAGAGGATTGGTTCGTGCTTGGAAGGAACTGGTACCACGGATGGTCAGTGCATTCTCACCACCACCATTGAGTCCGTTATTATAACTCATTAATCCTGGAATTTGTCCTTCTAGGTTTTCCACAATGGTACTTGTATGGCGCTCATCAAGATTTTTGGAACTGATTAACTGATAACTACCTGTTGCATTCTCACGCTTGATATTCTGATAACCGGTGGTCACCACTTCATCGAGCATGGTGGCAGCATCCTCCAGGATGATTACAGACGGCTTATGGCTGGCTTTGCGCCTCAGTGTCTGTTTGCCGACGTATGAGAAGGAAAGCATTTCGCCTTCATTGACATCCTCCAAGACATAGTTGCCGTCATAGTCCGTCACGGTTCCTTTGTTGGTTCCCTCTACCTGTACGGCGACACCGATGAGCGGTTCACCGTCTGAATCCAACAATTTACCGCGAACCACATTATTCTTCGTTTGGGCAGATTTCTGTGTAGAACGGGTAATGAGGATAAACTGTCCGTCAACAGAAGCGGTGAAAGGTAATCCTTCGAGTAGGATGTTCACGGTATTGAGTGCGGTGGCATCCTTCACGTTTGCACTAACTGTATAGCCACGCAGCTCATCGTAGGGATAGTTGATCTTATAGTATCCCGACTGTTGTTCCACTTGTCGCAAAGCCGTGGGCAAAGCAACCTTGTTGAGTTTCATGGTAATCTTCTTTCCTTGTGCGTTTATACCGACTGGTATAGCCAGCAGTAAGGCAAGAAACATTGTGATAAGTGTTTTTTGATTCATAAAATGAGTATTTATAAATTGATTTTCTGCTATAAATACTCAAATATGACAATCAGGTAGACAAACTTTTTTATTTTTTTATTTGATGGTCACTACACCATCCTCATATCTCGCACTGACAACCCCCATGGCATCCAGATATCTCACGGCATCAGCAATGCTCTGACTGCGGTTGCATACGTAATGGAGACGGATATCCATTTTTTCTGGATTATCGAAAGCGATATTCACATTATACCACCGCCCCAACTCCTGCATGATTTCAAACAGTGTCTGTTTCTCAAAATAGAAGAATCCTTCCCGCCACTGGGTGTAAGGATAGGTGTCAACCTCCCTGATACTGAGGTTTGTATGTTGTGCGTTTAAGACTGCTTGTTGACCAGGTTTGAGGATAATCTCTTTTTTCCCACGGCCCAACACCTTTACATGTCCCTCAATGAGCACGATGTTAGCATCTTTGTTGGAATAAGCCTTGACGTTGAAAGTAGTGCCTAATACCTTGGTCTGGAAATAATCTGTCTTTACGATGAACGGATGTGCTGCGTCTTTGGCAACTTCAAAGTAAGCCTCTCCGTGAAGAATCACCTCGCGGGTATTACCTGTAAACGTTTTTGGAAACTCCAGTTTGCTCTCCGCATTCATCCACACCTTTGTACCATCGGCAAGTGTAACCTGATAGTCCTTGCCGCGAGGAGTGGTTAGGGCGAGTAGCTTCTGTTTCTTGGTTTTCTGTGTCTGGGTGACATCAGATTGCTTTGATTCCTTAAAGGCAAGCGACGGTTCACTCAAAGTCTGGGACTTTCCTTTCGTGTCAGTCAGGATTACCTCTTGCTGATCATTATTTGCAGTGAAGAAAAATTCATCATCCACGGATGTTGCACCGGTTTTATTGAATAGGTTGATGATGAAGAGTGTGGCAAGAGTGGCAGCAATGCCGGATACGAAGTACATGATTTTTGTTGTGATGCCATGTGAGTGCATTCCGACAGTCATCTCTTGGGGTTCCTTTACCTGCTCTTCAGACAATCCCATACGCATGGATAACCTCTCCCACTCCGACTGCATGTCGGGCAGGGGAGCATGCTCGCGGTTGAGCGCACCTTTCAGTTCCCACACCTCTTGTGGGGAAACCGCTCTCATGGTTTCTTGGTTATCCATGTCTTTGGTCATATCTTCATTATTATCCATCACTTCTTATAATACGCTATTTGTACAGAGAGGTATACTGTTTTAACGTTTTTTATTTTAACTTTCCGCGCAGTTGACAAAAAGCTCGTGTGATCATTTTTTTAATACCGGCCTCAGAAATACCCAGTTGCTCAGCAACATCCTGATTGCTACGATCATTATAAAAACGCTCTTTCAAGACAATCTGTGTACGCTCTGGCATCTTCTTCAACTCATCCTGGATTTGTCGGATACGATCATCACGTGCTTCCCAATCATCTACCACGAAGTCCTCAAGACGACAGGCGAACTCTTTTTCGAAGGCAGAGCGTTGGGAGCGTTTTTTGAGATAATCGATACAAGCATTTCTTACACTGACGAACAGATAGGAATGCAACATGTCGGTATCTAATCGCTCACGAGCTTTCCAAACTTTGGCAAATACATCGCTTACAATATCCCGACTGGTTTCCATATCACTCACATAGTCATATGCAAGGTAATACAACTGCATATACTTCTCGTTATACAGCTTCTCAAAATCTCTTTTTGTAAGAATACCTTGCGACATCCAGGTGAATTTGTCTGCAAAAATACAAAAAAAAGATGTATATTGTATCTTTTTTCTGTAAAAAACACCTCCCCGCCTGATTACGCGAGATACGTGTCAACGGGTGGAAAGCCAATGCGTCTTTCTCCTATCGCTTGCCTTTTGATCTTTATAGCCCTAATACCACTTATACTGTGCAGCCGAAAGGTGTGAACAGTTCTTCAACAAACAATATCCCTCCACATTGTTTCTCCATCACTGCCAGATATCAGCTTAAATGGGGAAACAGCAGGGCAAGGATCAACAAGGCTAAGCATGATAATAGTGAGACTTCACGTATGTAGTTAGCCTATTTTCTTTGCTAAAAAATGCGTTTGCCTTCATTGTTTGCCTAATGTGTTTGTAATCAATATCTTGCGACGATGAAGGCAAACGATTTGCCTTCATAAGCCTTTATTTATGAACAGAAGACCGTCCCCCTCTTCATTTAATGATTCGGGATTTTGGATATGACTTCTGAAGCATAGTATGAGAAATTTCGTGAATACATTTATTTATTTTACTTTTTTTTCGTTCTTTTATGTTTAATCTGAAAAATAATGCTTACCTTTGCACCCACGAAATAAATTGCATATAATAACATAACTAATTATCAATTATGGCATATAATCGCTTGACAGCAATGGAGGCTGCATCGTTGATAAAGCATGATGACAGTCTGGGACTTAGTGGTTTTACTCCTGCAGGAACCGCAAAAGCTGTAACACGTGAGTTGGCAAAGATTGCCGCTGCAGAGCATGCAGCCGGTCGTCCTTTCCAGGTAAGTATTTTTACAGGTGCTTCCACCGGTCAGAGTACTGACGGTGTGCTGGCTAATGAGCAGGCTATCAAATACCGTGCTCCTTACACCACCAACCCCGACTATCGTAAGCATGTGAACCTGGGTGAGATTGCGTATAACGACATTCATCTCTCACAGATGGCACAGGAGTTGCGCTATGGTTTCATGGGTGATGTGGACTGGGCAATCATCGAGGTTTGTGACATCGAAGAGGTAGGCGACAAGATCCGTTGTTATCTGACTGCTGCCGGTGGTATCTCTCCGACAGTGATCCGTCTGGCTAAGAAAGGTGTTATCCTGGAGTTGAACAGCTTCCATAACCCGAATGCTAAGTTTATGCACGACGTTTATGAGCCATTGGATCCTCCTTACCGCAAGGCTATTCCTATCGAGCATGTAGGCGACCGTATCGGTACTCCGTATATCGAGTTCCCCGCCAGCAAGCTGACAGGTGTTGTAGAGTGTAATATCCCGGATGAGGCCCGTGCCTTCAAAGATAATGATCCTATTACCGATCAGATCGGTTTCAATGTGGCAGAGTTCCTCGTAGAGGATATGCATCGTGGCATCATCCCACCATCTTTCCTGCCGTTGCAGAGTGGTGTGGGTTCTACCGCTAACGCTATCCTTGGTGCACTTGGTCAGGACAAGCATGTGCCCGACTTCAACGTATATACCGAGGTGATCCAGGATTCTGTTGTTGAGATGTTGCTCAACGGACGTGTAAAGGATGCTTCCGCTTGTTCTTTGACCGTGTCTAACGACTGTCTGATGCAGATCTATGATAATATGGACTACTGCAAGCATCACCTGACACTGCGTCAGAGTGAGATCAGTAACAGTCCTGAGATTATCCGTCGATTAGGTGTCATCGCTATCAATACCGCTATTGAGGTTGACCTCTTCGGTAATGCCAACTCTACTCATATCAGTGGTGTGAAGATGATGAACGGTATCGGTGGTTCCGGCGACTTCGAGCGTAACGCTTATCTGAGTATCTTCACCTGTCCGTCAGTAGCCAAGGGCGGTCTGATCAGTTCTATCGTTCCATTCTGCAGCCACCTCGATCATACAGAGCATGATGTGAACATCATCGCTACCGAGCAGGGTGTTGCCGACCTTCGTGGAAAGAGCCCGTATCAGCGTGCACAGGAGATCATCGAGAAGTGTGCTCATCCAGACTACAAGCAGCTGTTGTGGGATTACCTGAAGATTGCAAAGATGGGTCAGACCCGTCACAACCTGCCGGCAGCCTTCGCTATGCACGACACCTTGGCACGCAAGGGTGACATGCGTCTGACCGATTACGCAGAGTACATTAAGTAATCGTTTAGCGTCTGTAAAAAGAGTGTTGGGCTTTTAAAGATAGATATTTATGGCATTAAACCAGAGAAGAATTAAGATACTGGAGCTGATCCGAGAGGATGGACATGCGAAGGTACAGCAGCTGAGTAAGATATTCGGTGTGACGGAGGTAACCATCCGTCAGGACTTGGAGATGCTCGACCAGCTTGGGTATATCCAGCGTGAGCATGGTGGTGCTTTCCTGAAAGATGTAGGCTCGTTTGCCAAGACAGGAAAACTGTTCAACCAGACACGTATGGATGAGAAACGTGAGATTGCCCGTAAGGCTGTCGCCTTCATCCATGAGAATGATATCATCATCCTCGACTCTGGTTCTACCACGACGGAGATAGCGAAGCTCTTGCTGAACTACAAGAATCTTACCGTTATCACCAATGCCTTGAATATCGCCTTGATTCTGGGTGAGAACCCCGGTATCAACCTGGTGGTGACGGGTGGTGAGTTTAAGGCGCCGACGCTCTCTCTTACCGGACAGATGTCAGCTGATATCATCAAGACACTTCATGCCAACAAACTCTTCCTGGCTACGGCAGGTATCTCATCAGATCTGCAACTTACCTATCCCAGTCTGAGCGACTTGGTGGTGAAGCAGTCGATGATAGAGAGCTCCGACCAGGTATTCCTGGTGGCCGACTCTTCAAAGATCGGTGTCAGTGCCTTTGCCAGCTTGGGTCCTGTTACCTTGGCCAACTTCTTCATCACCGACAGTATGATCACTGAGGAGCAGTTGGAGAAGATGAAAGAATCCGGTATCAACATTCTTTTGGAATAATACTAAACATCTAAATAAGTATAAGGGGCGCCCGATGGAGCGCCCCTTTATCATGAATAATATCGGGAAGAAGTTACTTCTCTATCTTGTTGTATTCACCCATACATTTCTGGATTTTCAGCAGGAGATCTTTGTAATGCAGTTGGTTGACAGAGCCCTTCGGTGCGTTTTCAACTTGTTGCTTGAGGTAGTTCTCAAGTTTTTCAACATGCTGAAGAACGTATAGCAGTGCATCTGACTGTCCGAGGCTGTTGCTTGGGGCTGAAGCGGCAGTGCCTGTCCGCTGCTGTGTATTTGTACTGATTGTCTGGACGGGTCTTGGATTGACACAACTGGTAAGACTATTCACATATGAACGCTCCAGTTGACGACGGTAGTTATTCAGTTTCTCATTACTGTTGTTCAGGGGCTTCCATACCGTTGCGAAGACATCATCAAGATATTCGTTCAGCGGATACACATTCTGCTTGTATTGTGTTGTCAGTGTCATAGGAGACAACTCCTGTGACAGTGCAGAGTTCTGACGACTGACAATCTCTGACTCCGCATCGAAGCCGGTCTTGATGCTGATCTCCTCGGGATAGAGCCACATCGGAGTGTCGAAGATGTTACGGCCCACCCAGTCGATGGCTTCCTTCTGACGTGCCTTTGGAACATATCCGTAAGGATTCTGTGTAGGCAGACTGTTCTCGAAACGTCCGGCGATATTACGTGTCACGTGACCTATATAACGCTGGTACTGCTGACGTACGGTATTGTGGAAGTCGTACAGATCCTTATACTGTCCCTCAACAACAGGAGCATAGACATTGATCTTCTCCATCACACGTTTGAGGTTCTTCATACCGTAGTCGCTGGCCTTCATGCTGTTGTCACTGAGGTCCTCTGTCTGACTGCGCGGATCCTGTCCTCTTCCTTCACCGCCACTGTACCACAGACGGGGATTATTCTTCAGCACCTGTGTCACTTCTTTGCGGAGCTGGTCTTTCTCCTTGAAAGGATCCTTGAACTCCGGACGATACTGGTAACCCCACTTGATAGCCCACTTGTCATAGTCATTGATACGTGGGAAGAGTCCCTTCTCACTGATACCATCCTCCGGTTGTGCCACATAGTTGAAACGAGCATAGTCCATGATAGAAGCGGTATGTCCGTTCTTCTCCACCCATGCCTTGTCACGGAGTTTCTCTACCGGTGTGGCAAAGCTGGCACCCATATTGTGGCGCAGACCCAGGGTGTGTCCCACCTCATGAGAAGAGACGAAGCGGATGAGCTGTCCCATGAGCTTGTCGTCGATCTTTCCGTCTTTCAGACGTTTGTCCAGTGGACCACACTGGATGGTGTACCATTTCTTCAGGAGGTTCATCACATTGTGGAACCAGCAGATATGGCTCTCGATGATCTCGCCGCTGCGCGGGTCGATGATATGCGGCCCATAGGCATTCTCTGTCTCTGACGGCAGATAACGGAGGAAACAGAAGCGAGCATCATCCGGGCTGACACTGCCGTCGGCAGGACATTCCTTGGCAACGATGGCATTCTTGAATCCTGCAGCCTCGAAAGCTTCCTTCCAGTCGTTGATGCCCTGCATCAGATAGGGCACCCACTTCTTCGGTGTTGCGGGGTCGATATAATACACGATCTGCTTCTTGGGCTCCACCAGTTTTCCTGCCTTGTATGCCTGTGGATCTTTCGGTTCCAGGCGATAGCGGGAAATAATAGCTGTACGCTCAGAAGGTGCTGAGTCGGAGAACTTCGTAATATTCTTGGTGAAATATCCCACTCGCTCATCCTGCAGACGCGGCTGCATGGGTTTCTCGGGTAGCAATACAATACTGGTATTGATGGTAAATGTCATGAAGTTACCCTGTGTGGGAGCAGCTGCAGGAGCAGCAGCAGGAGTGGCACCTGGTCTTGCAGAACGTTGTCCTTCGGTATAAGTACGGAGGGTGCTTACCTCAATGTTGATAGGGAAGGTCTTGATAGTATCGATAAAGGTACGGTCAGGCTGCAGTCCGCCGACACCCTGTACTCCTCTCAGTCCGCATACCATGTTATCCTGCATGAACAGGTTGGTAACATCGATGAGACGTGCACCAGTGACAGAGTCTTTACCGATGACATCGAACTTGGCAATGATGGGATTGTTGGTAGAACGGTCTAATACCGTGGCGATATCATCCCCTTCTGCGGCCACCTTACTCTTGGTGTAGGCACGCAGGAACAGGGTCTTGTCATCATACTTCTCGAAGTAGATAGCGTTGTCGGAGATCTCCTCACCAGGGAACTTGTCGAAGTTCTGTGGTACGGAGACATAACGGCTGACGGCAAGGAACATACGGTCGAGCATATCGTCGGAAATCTCAAAGTACCATTTCTTCTCGATGTGGCGGACGTTAAACACACCTTTCTCGTATGAGCCACCTTTCTTTAAAAGAGCAGCATAGTCATTGGGTTTGGGGGCACCGGGCATGTTTCCCTGCATACCACCCATCTGCATACCACCTCTTCTTACCTGAGAAGTGTCGCCAGGCATACCGGGGGTACGTGGTCGGCGTTGCGGTCTTTGAGGCTCTTGGTAAACCGATGATTTGTTCTTTACTGTTGATTGAAACGTTGTTGCGTGCAAGTCTCCTTGCAGGAAGAATGTAGCTAAAATAGCTAACGTAAAGAATTTCTTCATAAAAAAAATTATTTAGGTTACATTAATTGCATCATGACTATAATGTAAGACGGGTTAAGGGGAAAAAGGTTTACAAAATCAAGATGTTTTTACGTTTTTTTGAAGATTTGGGCGGTATGTTTATTGCCTACCTGTATAAAAAGACAAAGTGATTTGCAAAAGTAGTGTAGTAAAAAAGGCAAATCACTTTTGTCTGATGGTTTTATTCATCTTCAGGGCGATGATCTGAATGTCTCCTGAAGGACGTAGCTGATGAAGGGTGATACGCTGCCCTTTCTGAGACACGCGTACCTCTTCTTTCTGATCAACCAGATAGGCTTTGACTATCTGATAACCTTTGTCTGTGGGAGGAAGGGTAAGGGACTTGCCTTTAAACCCGTCGAGCAGATACACATAGATGATGTCATCCTTGTAACAGAAGCCGTATTGATCTTCTTTGGGTTGCCACGGTCCTCCTTTCGTTGCATATATCGCTTCCTGGTTCTTTTTTACCCACTCACCGAACTGTGTCAGGCGCTCTTCCATGATTTTCGGAACATCTCCATGACGGTCAGGGCCCACATTGATCTGAAGAACCATATTACGTATCAGGCAGTCGGCAAAGATCCGTTTGATCCGTTTTACGCTGAGCACACTTTCGGGATGCTCATCTTCATGGGAGAATCCCCAATACGGCCCGATAGCCATACATTTCTCTACGAGTCCGGAGCGAATCTCTCCCTTCGTGTCATGTGCTCCTTCATCGTTGGTATAGTCACCGATCCACCCGCTCCGAGCATTGATCAGCATATCAGGTTGCAGTTGGCGACACATACCGATGAGTCCTAAAGGTTTTCCGCTCTCTGTATCTTTCATCTGAAAGAGAGGATTGACTGGCCATGGATTATCGGGAGTAAGATACCGGTACGACTCCCAGACACGTGCTCCCTCACGGTCGGAGGGTGTCTGTGCGATCCATCCCCCATCCCAGAAGAGCAGATCGATCTTGCCATAGTTGGTGAGCAGTTCTTTCGTCTGACAATAGAGTTCCTCTTTCATCTGTCGGGCATTCTCTTGATGCCATGCCGCCGTGGTGTAACCGAAGGAATTCTTTTTACAGTTAGTGCCTGTCACATCATAATATCCGGGATACCGCCAGTTGATGAGTGTCTTGTAAAAGCCGATACGCAGGCTGTCTTTATGACAGGCATCCACAAACTCACGCACGAAATCGCAGTTGTGTGTCTGCTTACTGGTGAAAGCATTCATGTAATGGCTCTCAAAGAGGGCATATCCATCGTGATGCATGGTGGTGAGGGTAGCATAGCGCGCCCCCATCTTCTTGGCTAAGGCCGTCCACTTACGAGCATCGAAGTCTTTCGCATCGAAATATTCGTCTCCCGACGCTGGGTATGCCAACTTACGATACTCTTCTGGCAGGATTCCTTTGTTTTGCTGATACCACTCCCCTTGCGCAGGACCCGCATAGAGTCCCCAATGGATGAAAAGGCCTAGTTTGGCATCGCATAACCATTGTATCTTCTCATCCGGTTGCATAGGAACACCGAAGTCGGTTACCACCTCCCGTTTCTTGAGTGGCGGGAACCCTTTATAAACCGGAGCCACATAATCACCGATGCGCTCTACCTTTATCTCATCGATCCAGGCTTTCGAAGAACCGTTGAAGACCACTTCCAAACGACCACCTTTTCTTTGTCCGGCATCGGTGCTGAACACCTGTTCCACTTTTGTCCATGCGGCAAGAGCAGAAGAGAGGCTGAACTCATGACCATACAGTTCGGTGCCCTGCAACGTGACATGTGTATCTCCTGCCGCCGTCTTCAGGTAAGCAGTCAGTCTGTAGGTGGACTGTGCCTGCGGGTTCATGCGGATGGTCACCATGGAGTGAGGATTCAGTTGAAGGGCTTTTCCTTGATAGCCGTCATCAACGACAGTCGCACTACCCGTAGATACCGTCCACCCTTGGTTCTGATGATCAAAGTCGAGCACGAAATGCTGTGCCTGTGCCGACAGGCTGATCATCAGAACAAAAAGAGAAAAAATAATCTTTCGCATTAATGTATAGAGATGTTTGTCGTCCATGGTCCCTTCGGTGATACTTCCTGTCGGAGCACTTTGCCATCTTTCCATTCTGCGGTAACGATGGTTTTGTTGGGAGCATGTAACTTAAATTTCACATTCCAGTGTTTGGGCCATGCCGGGAAGAGATAGAGCGTGTTGTCAACATCCTGCATCAGCATCTCCTGCAAAGCGATGTTTCCTACACCACCCCAGTTGTGATCGGGGCCCCAGTCACCTGTTCCCCAGAAGGTAGGGAAGCGTGTGGTATTGGAGTTACACAGTTTCATCTTCACATATTTCTCTGCTTCTTCCGTCATTCCTAAGTCGGCCGTATAGACAGCATCCGGATGCCATGTGGTGGTGGGTGAAGCATGCTGTGACTGTTTGTCAGCACCATAGCGGAAGGTGTTGCGGGCTAATTCCAACTGTGGTCGTCCGACTCCGAACAGACGGTAGGGGAAAACAGGATACAACTGCGGTATCTCATTGTTGATAGCACCTCCCACCCAGGACTTTGCCGGAGAGATGGTCTGATGGCCGCTCTTCTCTCTGTAATTGATCCCTGGGATAGTCTTCAGCACTTCTTTCCAATACGCTTGTTGTTCTTTCGTTCCTAAGTTAAGTCTTATCAACTGCTCCAGCACACTCTGCATGGCCGCCACGGTATTCACGGCGTTCACCGTATATTTATATGTTTCCAGACAAGAACCGGGATAGAGGATCAGTTTTCCATTTTCGTCGAAGGGTGTGCCGTTGAGTCGCATCGACCAGTATTGGAAATGCTTATCATGGAAACGGATACTACTGTCGATGAAAGGCAGATACGCCTGGATATCACCACCACCATATTCATAATAGTCGAGCATCATCTTCGAGAACTCCAACTCTCCGTCATAGTGGTCACCAACCCATTGGTTGGTGATCCATCCAAAGTCAACCACTGTCACAGTATCACCTTTTTGGTTGATGAGCTTACGGGTGCTGGCTTCGATACTACGTGGCTGGATGGGCAGGGATGTCTCTCCCCACAGACGTTGATAGGTATGTCCTGCCGGCAGTCCGTTGTTATTCAACTGTTCGGTAAACGATGCACCTTCATGTCCCCAGTACACACGGGTACGCAGTTCTGCATTCCCAAGAGCGAGACGATAGAAATCAAACTGTGATATCATCATGTCGAAGTCACCGGCTTTGATCATAGGCCAGTAGACCAGTCGCTGGTTCTGTGCGGTGAAGCTGCCGCCACCCCACATACGGAAGTCAGGACTGCAGTCTTTATAATTAGGTTTGAAATAACCGGGGTCGTAGGTAAACAGACTACCGTTGAACTTTGTCGGCCACTCTCCGTAGGCATTACATGCCAGTTGATAACGGAAGAGATTATAGTTTCTGCCGATGGTCCATCCCTCAGTTCCCGGACGTTCGGTGTCGATGAGGATATAACTGCGATCCCAGAACTGTTGCCACCAGTCACAGTTCTTCTTCCAGCGTTGTGTAAGAGAGGTGGCCTCACGCTCTATGCCAGAGAAGAACGTTTTCAGGCTCTCTGCATTTCCATCTTTTACGGTGCCTAAGATAATCGCTATATCCTGTGTCTTGAGTTTCTTCTTGGTTTTGTAGTTCCATGAACGGCAGTCGGTAAAAGCATACGAACCGTCTTTCGTTCCCGTATATTTCATATTACTAAGAAGGATCTTTCCTCCGAAGACCAGTCCTTTGATAGGATCCCATAGTTGGTCGAGAACCGGTCCTAAGTGCTGATGGATAGCTTCGCGCTCAGTGATCAGCTCATCATCTCTGTTGGCATGATACCAGATAAACGAAGCGTTTCCGGGTTCGAAGGTATCCGGTCGGGTATAGACAGGAATCTTCTCGGGTGTCGTATTGCTATAGCCGAAACACTGATGACGCTCCTTCGTGGTGAGAGAACGGTCGTCGGTACGCCATGACTCAAACGATACGGTAGCCTGATAGCCTTTCACACTGCTGGTTTCTATATGAACCACCGGACGGAATACCTCCACCCAAAGGTGTACTTTCAGGTCATTACCCTCGATATAGATACTTCCATCGTTGAGGCTCAATGTCTGTTGAAACTTCGTGTCGAAAGGTTTTCCCTCGAAATGGATGCGCACACGACCGAGTTTGAGCATGGAGTTGTTCTCATCGAAGGTGCCGCTCTTACTGAGATACATCAGCAGGTCGCCGCCTTCCACCCACACATTACAGCCCACATCACCACCGCCAAGAGGCATACTACCTTTGGAGTTCTCACTCTGACTATTCCATATAATGTTATAGGCAGACATATCAATGGCTTTTGTCGGAATCACACAAAAGCACAGCATCAGAAAAGCAACAGATAATAATTTTCGTATCATAGATGATTGTTTTAATAGCTTGAACATAGTTACTGAAAGTCGAACGCAAAACAAAAACTTGTTTTTTGTTGAGACGGAGTAACTTTACCGTTGTAACGAAAAAAATAACGAAATAATATGAAGCTACAAAACAAATTGTAAATATTTTACAAAGATAGTATATTATGTTGAAAAAAGAAAATGATTATGGAGAATTAACGCACTTTTTCATATAATAGGGATGCAAATGCAATTTATTTGGCAATACCTAAAAAAACACTCCGACTGAGAGCCGGAGTGTTTTATAAATGTTCGTTGATTATTCTGTGATTTAGTTGGCACGTACGTAGGGGTTGTAACCTGGGTTCTGACCAAACTCTTCCGCATTCTCGAGCTTGTCGAGGAATGATGTGGGGATAGGCCACAGATAGTTAGTCGCTGATACAGGGTTGTCACCGTTGGTTGCAGGATTATGAATACGCTTGTAAGATACCAAAGTCTTGGTACGTTTCAGGTCGAACCAACGCAGCCACTCACCACACAACTCACGGGCACGCTCCTCGAGGATCCACTCGATGGTCATGTCGCTGGCACTTACCTGTGCCTCACTCAGGTTGTGTCCGGGCTTTACCACGCGTGCATTACGGATCTCACGGTTGATGATGCTGGCAGCCTCACTGGCATTACCCAAACCGATCTGACACTCAGCGGCGATCAATGGCATCTCTGCATAGCG
>JAEEZP010000196.1 GCA_016291915.1 Prevotella sp.
ATCAGCAAACTTTCTCCAGACGCTTCATGATAGCGAACATGAAGAGGGCAGCAACGAGACAGACGCCGATGAAGACGCTCCATACAGCCCACATAGGAACAGCGCCCCACAACAGACCGCCGACCATCACGAGCTGGTTACCGATGGCTGTAGCCACAAACCATCCACCCATCATCATACCTTTGTACTTCGGAGGAGCAACCTTCGATACGAAGGAGATACCCATCGGAGAGAGCAACAGCTCAGCAAAGGTAAGTACGAGGTATGTACCGATCAACAGGTTCGGGGTGACATCAGCCACGTGCATAGCTACCTTCTCACCATCAACAAGTTCTGTCTGCGGCATGGGCAGTCCCACGCTGGCAAAAGCCATCAGACAGTAAGCAGCGGCAGCGATCAGCATACCGTAAGCAATCTTACGAGGTGCAGAGGGCTCCTTGCCTTTCTTGGCAAGAGAACCGAAGATCGCCATGCTCACCGGTGTCAGGGCCACTACATAGAAGGGGTTGAACTGCTGGAAGATAGGAGCACTCACCTTCACAGTGCCAGAGAGATTACTGTACTGCCATCCTAGGAAGAGGGCTGCCACCAGCACTGCCAGTGCGGAATACCACTTACCCTTGGAAGTCTTATTCTGGAAGAAACCGAACAGACCATAAACCATGATGATGATTGCCACGAGGTTCCATACGTTGAACGGCATGCTCTGTACGCCGGTAGCCTCCTGAGCGGTAAACTCATTTGCGAAATATGTCAGTGAAAGACCGTTCTGATGGAAAGCCATCCAGAAGAAGATCACCACGGTGAAGACCAGACAGAGAGCGATGATACGCTGCTTGGTCTCTTCCTTCGACAGTTCCTCAACGGGCTGAGCCACCTGTCCCTTCGCATTCTTTCCACCCTCGGTATGACGGAAGGTTGAACGGAAGATATAATAGATAGCAATAGACAATATCAGTGACACACAGGCTACGGCAAAAGCGAAATGATAAGCATCATTTCCGCTGTATCCCCAGACATTCTCCGCATATTCCTTGATCTTCACGGCTGCGGTAGGTGCGAACAAAGCACCGATATTGATAGCCATGTAGAAAATAGAGAAACCGGCATCGCGCTTGCCTGCATAGAGAGAGTCGTCATAGAGATTACCCACCATCACCTGCAGATTACCTTTAAACAAGCCGGTACCGAAGCCTATCAGTATCAGCGCTGCCAGCATGGCGATGAGGGCCACGGTACCACCACCGAGGGGCACTGCCAGCAGCAGGTAGCCCAAGAACATGATGCAGATACCGATGGTAACCATCTTTCCAAAACCGAACTTGTCGGCCATGATACCACCAATGAGTGGGAAGAAATACACCAGCATGAGGAAAGTACTGTAGATAGTACCTGCCACAGCAGCAGAGAGCCCGAAATTAGCTCTTAAAAACAATGCGAAGACGGCAATCATCGTATAGTAGCCGAATCGCTCTCCGGTATTGGCCAATGCCAATGCCCATAGACCTTTAGGTTGTCCTTCGAACATAGAATTTTAGATTTTTATAATTATACATGAATAGATTATTCTTTCTTATAACGCTTACTGCGGGTGATGTCGAAGAGGTAAGTTGCCTTAACGAGGATATTACTGAGGTTCGACTTCCCGAAGTAGTCACGCTTCGTATCCCCGAAGATATTCCCCAAACCGTAGTAATAACGGGCTTCGAGGAGGAAATGTCCCAGATGGGGAACGCTGTATTCCATACCCACACCGAGAGCGATACCGTAGTCGAGACGGTTCTCCACAGCCATCGTATCCTGTGCCACCACATTATTGATACGATCGGCGGCATTACGACTGTTGACATCGAAATTGGTGTCGGTGGCATCGCTCATATACAGTCCGAGCTGCGGTCCCAGATTGATGAAACCACAGAGGCCCTTGTCTTCCTTTCCCCATGCCAGATGGGCGAAGACAGGCACCTGGAAATAGTTGAGTGTACGGGTATATTGCTCGGGCAATCCCGTGATGCCGTTGATCACCGGCTGGTCGTGGATATCGAGGATATCCTCTTTCCATCCCAGCTGTGCATAGTTCACCTCAGCAGCCACCGCACATATCGTATTGAAATATTTCTCACAGACATAACGCACTGACAGACCGCCCGTGATACCCGTATGGTATGTCTGGTTCACCTTCGGGGTGAAGCCCACATTACTCAGCACATATCCTCCGTTAACACCCACGCTCAGGTCACTACGGTAGTCACCCACCTGTGCATGGGCAACGACGGCAAACAGGGAAAGCAGTATGATTAGGAGTGGTTTTCTCATCATCAATAGACTATCGTTGATATAGACTTATTGCGGTTATAATGGATGAACATGAAATATTTGTTCTGATAACCGCCACGGTCACCGACTTTCTCAAAACGGTAATTTGTCTGCACATTGCTGACCGACTGTTCTCCACCTACGAAGTCTCTCCCCTTCTGATGCAGTCCGCGGAGGAAATACATAGCCTGGTCATAGCCGGTGATGGCAAAACGGGGCTTGGCATCCTGCATGCTCACACCGAAGGTGCGGCGGTAGGTATTCTCGAGCTGTTGTGTCTTTGCCGCTACGGTGTTGTAATAGAAATACGTGGGGATATACGTGTCGTACTTGAAGAAGAACTCCATGTCGTACTTCTCGTACAGGAGCCAGTCCTGATAACCGAAGAGGGATACACGGATATTGGGATTGCTCTTTGTGAGGGCATCCAACTTAGAGAAGACGGTATTAAGCTCGGGTGAGCGACCGGTATTGAGGATCACCACATTCTGCTGGTCTTTGCTGAAAGCCTTGGCAAACACCTCATCACTGTTGTTGACATTGGTGATGTTCAGCGCGATCTTCTTGGCGTCGAGCTGCTGGCGCAGCCCGCTGGTGAACGCTCCCTTGGTACTCGTCTTATCATTGCAGTCGATGAAGACAGGATGATAGTCCTTGAAACGGGTGAGGAAACAGCTGATGGTCTTGTCATTCATATCGGCAGGGCGCTGATATACCTGATAGACATAGGGATTCTCCGCCACATGGTTACCCTCGATGGAGAACGGGATGACGAGTTTGATCTGGTGGCGCTGTGCGAAAGCTGCCAGCACGTCCATCTGCTTCGTATAGAGAGGACCGAAGATGATGTCGCACTGTCCTAACTCCGGTTTGGTGATGAACGCATTGATATCCGCATCGATATCGACGTTCCACGCATGGATATCCACGGAGATATTCTCTTTCTTCAGGTCATTACAAGCCATGAGCAAGCCGCGGTAGTATTCCACCATCCTGCGACCGTCACCATCGACATTATGCAGGGGCAATACGATACCCACACGGATGGCACGCTTGGTGATATCGTCTTTCACGATCTTCACCTCGTCGGCAGACACTTTCACCGTGGGCTGCGGAGAGGGATAAGGGATATAGATATAGTCGCCCTTCTTGAGCTTATAGTCGGGCACTGCCATCTCGGGGTTCGCTTTGATCAGTTCATCAACCGTGATGCCATAGTCCTTGGCGATACCGAAGAGTGTTTCCTTCTTCTTTACCTTATGCATCTCGCGGTATGGCAACGTCTGGGCCATCACGCTGGCGGAAAGCATCAAGGAAACGAACAATATAAGAATCTTAAAGTATTTTCTCATCATTCAATAACTGCTATGTCGGATGGTTTTCACCATCCGATATGTTAACACCACAAATTCATTGCAAAGATAGCATAAATCAGTTGGAGAACAAAAGTTTTTCATAATTTTTTGCGGATAAAGCAAAAAATTACGTTTGTAAACACTTTTGTTCTCATGGTCATAAAAGGATTAGAGTCCCTTGGGTAAGGGCAGACTAATGTTCTTCTCTCTGTTTCGGCAGAGAGAAGGAACCAAGAGAGACCATGTTGACTTGTAGGGGTAGGGTTCATCCCTACCCGCATACAACGGGCAGACATGAAGTCTGCCCCTACCAGTTGACAGCGAGTTGTCGAGAAAGATGTGTTACGCTACGGACGCCTCGCCCCATGCCGTATGGGAAAGTCGCGAGTAAGTGAGTGCAGAGTGAAACTCGTTTCAACTTTGCCGAGCGAGGAGGAAGAAGACGAAGTCAATCGTGAGCGAGTTCGATGTGAAATATCAAAGGACGGAAGAGGGGAAAAACAATCAAGCCGGACCATCAAAGGGTCGGCTTAAATTTTTATTGCATTTCACTCACTTATATGTATCTTTGGCTGCGCCGAAGATACTCTCGTTCGGAAATGAAAAGAAAAACTTGTTTTCCTTTTGCATTTCGCTCACTTATATGTATCTTTGCAAGATAATTAATTTCGAATGATGACAAAAAAGATATTTACGACAATCCTTGCGATAGCAATGCCGCTGATGGGTATCGCACAGGTGGAGCCTACGATCAATCCCTCGGCCGTGTTCACGAAGAGTGACGGTACGACGGAGGAAGGGACGGAATATGGCGGTCCTGCCCCACTCCATGCCCTCTTCAAGGCCAATGTCTCCGACCAGGGCGGGTTCTCTTCGTTTTTCGAATGGCGTTTCAGGATGGAGGGTGAGGACGAGCCTTATCTCGTTCGTTATGAGGAAGATACGGAGGTAACCTTCACCAAGGCAGGCACTCATTATATCGAGCTCTATGCCATCTTCACGCAGGGTGGCGACACGGTGAGTTATGTAAAGGATTTTTGGGAGACGAGAGAGCCCTTGAGTGTGACGATCTCCAAGAGTTATCTGGAGATGCCCAATGCTTTCTCCCCCAACGGTGATCCATATAATGACACCTACAAAGCCAAGAAATACGAATCACTCATTGAATTTCACGCTACCATCTTCAACCGCTGGGGACAGAAACTGTACGAATGGACCGACCCTGCGGGGGGATGGGATGGCAAATACAAAGGAAACGACGTGAAACAAGGTGTGTATTTCGTACAGGTAAAGGCAAAGGGTGCCGACGGCATCATCTACAATATCCGCAAGGATGTGAACCTGTTAAGAGGCTATACAGAAACAAACAGATAATATGAATAAAGAAGAAGGCATCATCTCGGTGTTGGGCGCAAGGGTCAACAACCTGAAGAACATCGATGTGGACATTCCCCGCGACAGTCTGACGGTGATTACCGGACTGAGCGGATCAGGAAAGTCATCATTGGCTTTCGACACGATCTTTGCTGAAGGGCAGCGTCGCTATCTGGAGACGTTCTCTGCCTATGCCCGTAACTTCATCGGTGGACTGGAGCGTCCTGATGTGGATAAGATCACCGGACTGAGTCCTGTGATCAGCATCGAGCAGAAGACCACCAACAAGAATCCCCGTTCTACCGTCGGTACCGTCACAGAAGTGTACGACTTCCTGCGACTCCTCTTTGCGCGTGCCGGCACCGCATATAGTTATATGACGGGTGAGAAGATGGTGAAATATACCGAGGAGAAAGTGCTTGACATGATACAGACCGACTATCTCGGCAAGAGCATCTTCATCCTCGCCCCACTGGTACGAAACCGCAAGGGTCACTACCGGGAGCTCTTCGAGACGATGCGTAAGAAAGGGTATCTGTATATCCGCATCGATGAACAGGTGCAGGAGATTACACGTGGCATGAAGGTGGACCGTTACAAAAACCATAATATCGAGGTGGTGATCGACAAGTTGAAGGTAGAACACGGGATTTCCGAAGACCGTTTGAAGCGCTCGGTAGCTACTGCCATGCGTCAGGGCAGCGGACTGATCATGATCATGGATAAGGACACTGGCAGGGCAAAGTATTACAGCAAGCGACTGATGTGTCCCACCACCAGCATCTCGTACGGTGATCCTGCCCCGAACAAATTCTCCTTCAACTCCTCGGAAGGTGCCTGTCCGGTATGCAAAGGATTAGGGTATGTCAATGAGATAGACATGGACAAGGTGATTCCCGACAAGAACATGTCGATCTACGACGGCGCCATCGCACCGCTAGGTAAGTACAAGAACCAGATGCTCTTCTGGCAGATAGAAGCAATCCTCCAGAAATACGACGAGAGTCTGAAGAGTCCGGTAAAGGATATCCCGGAGGATGCCATGCGTGAGATCCTCTACGGCACCTTCGGTTCGGTGAAGATCAGCAAAGAGGTGCTGCATACCACCAGTGATATGTTCATCTCGTTCGACGGTATCATCAAATACCTGCGTAATGTGATGGAGCATGATGACAGTAAGAACGGACAGAAATGGGCCGATCAGTTCTTGGCGGTCACCACCTGTCCGGAATGTCATGGCAGCAGGCTCAACCGTGAGGCTACCTCTTATAAGATATGGGATAAGAACATCAGTGAACTGGCAGAGATGGATATCAGTGAGCTCGACAGTTGGCTCACCGAGGCACTGCCCCATCTGGAACCTCAGCAGCAGACGATAGCAGAAGAGATTGTCAAGGAGATACACAGCCGACTGGGGTTCATGCTCGATGTGGGGCTCGATTACCTGGCGCTCAACCGGCAGTCTTCCTCTCTCTCGGGTGGTGAGAGTCAACGTATCCGTCTGGCCACACAGATCGGTTCACAGTTGGTGAACGTGTTGTATATCCTTGATGAGCCGAGTATCGGACTGCATCAGCGTGACAATCAGAAGTTGATCACCTCCCTGAAGGAGCTGCGTGATATCGGGAACACCGTCATCGTGGTAGAGCATGACAAAGACATGATGATGAATGCCGACTATCTGGTGGATATCGGTCCGAAGGCAGGGCGTAAGGGTGGAAAGGTGGTATTCCAAGGTACTCCCCGGCAGTTACTGGATATGCCAGAACATGAGCAGTCACTCACGGCACAGTATCTGGCTGGTAAGAAGAATATCGAGATACCGGAGCATCGCCGTGAGGGGAATAAGAAAAGCATCACTATTTACGGTGCCAGTGGTAATAACCTGAAACACATCGACGTTACCTTCCCCTTAGGAATGCTCATTGTGGTAACCGGTGTCAGCGGATCGGGAAAATCCACTTTGGTGAATGAGACGTTGCAGCCCATCCTCTCGCAGCATTTCTACCGTTCTCTGAAGAAACCGATGGCATACGACCGGATAGAAGGCATTGAGCATATTGACAAGGTGGTGAATGTGGACCAGACCCCGATAGGGCGAACGCCCCGTTCGAATCCCGCCACCTATACCGGTGTGTTCAGTGATATCCGTTCGTTGTTCGTCAACCTGCCGGAAGCAAAGATCCGTGGTTATAAGCCCGGTCGCTTCTCTTTCAATGTCAAAGGAGGGCGATGTGAGACTTGCGGTGGTAACGGTTACAAGACGATAGAGATGAATTTCCTGCCAGATGTGATGGTGCCCTGTGAGGTATGTCACGGCAAACGTTATAACCGTGAGACGTTAGAGGTGAGATACAAGGGCAAATCCATTGCGGATGTCCTGGACATGACCATCAACCAAGCGGTGGAGTTCTTTGAGAATGTTCCAGAGATACTGAGAAAGATCAAAACCATCCAGGAGGTAGGATTAGGATATATCAAGTTGGGACAGCCTTCAACAACCTTGTCGGGCGGTGAGAGTCAGCGTGTGAAGCTTGCCACAGAACTGGGTAAGAAAGATACGGGTAAGACCCTGTATATCCTCGATGAGCCTACCACAGGACTGCATTTTGAGGATATCCGTATTCTGATGGATGTGATGAACAAACTGGTGGACCGTGGAAACTCGGTGATTATTATTGAGCACAACATGGATGTGATCAAGTTGGCCGACTATATCATCGACATGGGACCGGAAGGTGGTCGCAAAGGAGGTATGGTGCTCAATACCGGAACACCTGAGGAAGTGGCGAAGAGTGATAAGGGATATACCGCAGAGTTCTTGCGTAAGGAACTATCGTTGACATAACTGTGCCATCATAACGGCAGAAAGGGCTGCTGTCTCGGTGCGCAACCGGGCGGCACCCAGACTGATGCTTATAAATCCCTGTTGGATGGCATACTGAACCTCATCGACAGAGAAATCCCCTTCCGGACCGATCAGTATCGTGATCTCCCTCTCATCCGCAGCTTGCGGATGATGACACAGCAATTCAAAGAAATCTTCTTTCGCTATCTCATCGTAACAATGAGCGATGAAACGCAGTCCTGTCGGATGACTGTCGATGAACGACTTGAAATCCACCATGTCGTTCACCTCCGGCACCCACGCTTTCTTACTCTGCTTGACAGCCGACAAGACAATCTTCTCCAAACGGTCGGTACGGATCACCTTCCTCTCAGAGAAACGGCAAGAGAGGAAAGAGAAGGTATCTACCCCTATCTCCGTGGCTTTCTCCACGAACCACTCTACCCTATCCATCATCTTGGTGGGTGCCATCGCTATGTGCACACGACCTTTCCACAACCGTTGTTGCGGCAGTGTCTGTTGTATCTCGTAAAAACAATGCTTATTGTTCGTCTCCTTCACCACAGCATGATAGAACGAACCGGCTCCATCTGTGATAAACAACGGATCACCTGCTGACAGTCGCAGTACCCGGACAGCATGTTTCGCTTCCTCCTCAGGCAGTTCCTGTTGGGTGGCTGCATCAGGAACATAGAAAAAATGCTCTTCTTTCATTCTGTTGATGATAACCGGATGTTTCTGCGGCGCTGTTCATCACGCAGATGTGATGCTATCTCGTAATTCTCTTCCTCAATAGCTCTTTCAAGAGCCTTTGAGATCATTTCATTAGACATCGTATTGATAGGCAATGAGATACCGTTGGTGTTCGGATAATACTTCATCGACTGCTGTGCCATGAGGAAACGGTCGATATACAGGGGTATCCCACTGGCTATCGACAGTAAGACAGCATCGCTGGCACGTATCGGAATAGGCTCCTGTGAGAAGGGATGGTATAGTCCCACCTTATACTGTCCGTCGATGATATTACTGATATACAGCATCATATCCGTACAGTGAGCTGCTCCCAAGAGGGTGGCAAACACCTCCGGGAGCATGATTTCAGTGATCGGTACTTTCTTCACCCGCAATTCTATCTGTACGGCCATGGCATGGTCGCAGAAGAGTGTCAACTGCCTTTGCTCCTCCATATCCGTAAGGATGAGCAGACACATCTCTTCCGATCCTACAATCTCAGAGACAGATTTGAATTGCAGACGTACCTTCTCCATGACCCTTTATCCTTTTACTTTCTCAGGACGGAAAACAAGGGCGAAAGAAACACCGACGATCAATGCGAAGGTAGCGAAGATGAACCAGCATGTAGGCCAACTACCTACGAGATAGCCGTTCTCCCACTGACAGAAGTGGTTGACGATCTCTCCTGCTGCCAGTGTTCCTACGGTAGCACCGATACCATTGGTCATCATCATGAACAGTCCCTGTGCAGATGCCTTTACCGATGGCTCGCATTCCTGATCGACAAAGATACCGCCGGAGACATTGAAGAAGTCGAATGCCACTCCGTAAACGATACATGACAGGATAAAGAGGAGTACGCCCGGCATAGCTGGGTTACCCAAACCGAAGAAGCCGAAACGGAACACCCATGCGAACATTGACATGAGCATAACGACCTTGATACCGAAACGCTTCAGGAAGAACGGGATCATCAGGATACAGAGGGCCTCACTGATCTGAGAGATGGATGTCAGCAAGGTGGCATTGTTGGCTGCGAACGATGTGGATACCGCCACATCGGCAGACCCCTTGAAACTGGTGATGAACGGTCCTGCATAACCATTTGTCACCTGGAGGCACATACCAAGCAGAGCTGAGAAGATGAAGAACAACGCCATCTTCTTGGTCTTGAACAACTTAAACGCATTCAAGCCGAAAGACTCCGCCAATGACATCTTGCCTTCCTTCTTCATCAAGCGGCATTCCGGCAGGGTGAAGCAATAGCCGAAAAGAATCAGGCTCAACACACCTGATACAAAGAACTGCATATAGGTATATTGGAACTTATGTGCATTCTCAGCCAAAGTGAATGAGAAAGATCCATTATCCCAAACGGCACAGTTGACAAACCACATGGTAGCAATGAAACCGATGGTACCCAGCACACGGATGGGTGGGAAGTCCTTTACTGTGTCAAGCCCTTCCTTTTTCAATGCACTGAAAGCAGTGGTATTGGCAAGAGCAATCGTCGGCATGAAGAAAGCAACGCTTATCGTGTAGAAGGCAATGAACAATCCCTTGTGCGGCAGTTCCTGACCAAACCCGGCTTGTACACCCATCCACCAGCAGCCTAACATGAATATTCCTGCTGCCAGGTGACAAAGACCTAACAGTCGCTGGGGTTGAATCCACTTGTCTGCAACAATACCCATCAATGTAGGCATGAAAATGGAGACGATGCCTTGAATGGCATAAAACCACGATATTTGACTACCCAAGCCAGCTATTCCCAGATAGTTTCCCATACATGTCAGATAAGCTCCCCAGACAGCAAACTCCAGGAAGTTCATAATCGACAAACGAATTTTGAGGTTCATAAGCTATGTATTAAAATTTTTTTCAGTAAAGACAGAGACTCCCTCTAATAAGATTCTCCGTGCAAAGATAATAAAAAAATTTTAATACAAGTATATATATAAAATAAAAATTGATTGTCTCACGACAACCAATCTTTATTAACCTTAATAATCTAATACCATGAAAAACACTTTGCAAATTTATAAAAAAACCAACGAAATCGCAAGAAAATACAAATGTACGAACGTAATTTTAACTTTCATTAAATATTTCGCCGTTCCATTTATACTTTCTTTGCTTTATGATTGCACGAATCAGTTTTTCTTCATCCTTATTCATATAAGGGGTAGAAATCTCAAAAAGCAGTGTTTTCCCATCTTTTAAACCACTGATTTTTAGTCCGATAGGATCCATCATCGACTTGAGTTCCTCATAGCGGTCGATACTCATAGTGTCGGGACGCTCTGTAAAAATATTGAGCAGACTGTCTCGATCACTGGTAAACGGCAGACCGAAACAGTGAGGAATGTGTGTCCAATCAGCATGATAGAAAGTGATCTCACTATCGATATAGGGAGCATTCACCGTCTTGATCATGCAATAGACCGGTGCTACACTGTCGTTGGTCTCAAGCACCTTCAACTTCAAGTCAGTAATATCATTGAGACGGATTGACAGATCATGGGTAGAGAGACTATCCATCACCCCTTGTCCGAGGAACAGATTCTTCACTTGTGAAGTCACCTTCATATCCATATAGTCCATATGCTCCTGACGAAGATTCTTATTCAGATATGCAATGATAGTGTCGGGCATGCTCAGCCACGCATTACGGACCGGTGTCTGGGCATCGGCGGTGGTGAACCATCCTATTATCATAACGATCAAACACAAACGTTTCATGATGATATTCTTTTGATGATGTTCAATGGGTATTAATAATTATTTCCGACTCCAAATGACGAGCAGGATCACTTACCTTCAGTGTCATACTCCCCGCAGTATCTGAAGAACGCACGATAACAACCAGTTGTCCGTGGAACAGTTGCATGGTAGGTTGGGTAAACGGTTCCAAAGATGTAGCATCCCCATTGCATGCAGCCTGGAATGCTCCATTTCCGCTAACGGTAAATGTGAGTGAATCATCGGCATCAGGAATCAATGTACCTTCTTCATCCGTTAAAGAGACGGTGATGAACGACAGGTCCTCTCCGTCGGCTTTGATCTGTTGCCGGTCGCATTGTAATAACAGCTTACTCGGTTGTCCGGCAGTCTTCACACTTTCCTCTCCTGCAACCTTTCCTTCTTTGTCATAAACGACAACCTTCAATTCACCGGGTTCGTACACCACCTTATTCCATCTCAGACGGTAACGGTCCAGATAAGCAGCCCCACCTTCTTCGAAGCCTTTATCACGGATATTCTGTTTCTGAATCTTTCCGTAACTCTTGCCATTGACAAACAGTTCCGCCGTTGGATAATCAGTATAACAATATACGGGTATGTTCTTGCCTATCATCTTCTTATCCCATGTCCAATGAGGTAACAGATGAATGGTATGCTGCTGTTTGTTCCACACAGAACGATAGAGGTAATAACGTTCTTTAGGCAGTCCCGCCAAATCACAGATACCAAAATAACTGCTTCTGCTGGGCCAATACTCATCATACGGAGTTGGCTCTCCAAGATAGTCATAGCCTGTCCAGACAAACTGCCCTATTGTATATGGCAGATCGTCCATCGCTACAAAGTCAGCTTCCGGCAGATTACTCCATGAGCAATATTCCGTATCGTAACCCGTGCACTGTCCGTCGTCGTATACCTGATGGTTGGAAACAACTACCGGCAGTTTATATACACCACGGCTGCTCACTGTTGATGCCGTCTCAGAACCAAGGATGAATCCCTGAGGTAACTGATCGATATGTTTGGGGTATTTATATACGCGGTAATTGTAACCGGGAATATCCATTACCTTTGCAAATCCCGATTTCAGCGCCTCATCAGCCCTGTCAAGTCCTTGTGTTACCGGACGGGTAGGATCAAGTTGATGACAGAGGTTCTGGAGACGACGACTGATCTCCCTACCCTCTTCGCTCCACTGCTCAGGAATCTCATTTCCTATGCTCCACATGATGATAGAGGGATGGTTACGATGTGCCAACACCAGGTTGGTGATATCCTTGTCACTCCACTCCTTGAAGAAACGGGCATAACCGTTCTTGCACTTAGGATAGATCCACATATCGAAACTCTCTGCCATTACCATCATGCCCAAAGAGTCACAGATCTCCATCTGCCATTGTGAAGGCATGTTATGACTGGTACGAATCGCATCGGCACCCATCTCCTTCATGGTCTTGATCTGTCGTATCAATGCCGCTTTATTGACAGCAGCGCCCAAAGGACCTAAGTCATGATGCAGGCACACACCCTGAATCTTTCTGCTTACGCCATTCAACTGGAAGCCTTTCTCACGGTCAACCTTTATCATCCGGATACCAGTGTTGAGCTGATACTCATCTATCAACTTATGATCCTTGAACAATTGGAATTTCACGGTGTACAGATAAGGGTTCTCCGGTGTCCACAACTGTGGTTTATTGACGGTTAATGATGTAGTCACCTTACCATCTGCGGGAACATCACAATGTGATGCCGTTACCGTGTAACCATTTTTATTCAACAGTTTTATTTCCACGGCATAATTCCCTTTGTTATCGATATCCCGCAATTGTGTGTCTATATCAATACCGGCCATCTCCTTATTAATAAAAGAGGTACGCACGAAGGAATGCCATTCATCGATATGGGCAGCATTGTAGCACTGCAGCCATACAGGACGGTAAAGACCCGCGCCGGGATACCATCGGCTGCTCTCCTCAAGATTGTTCAGTTGTACCTCTAACTGATTCTTTCCACCTTTTATTATATAAGGAGTAATGTCTATTCTGAAAGTATTATAACCATAAGCCCATCCACCGGCATATTTACCATTAATAAATACCTGTGGCTCACTCATAGCCCCATCGAATACCAGCTCTGCCTTGGCAGCCTCAACAGGGACTTCAAGGGTTCTTCTGTAATATCCCTTTCCTATCCATGGCAGTGCACCGGAACGTCCCGACTTCTCTGTTGCCTGTTTTTCTCCATTCTGCACAATGGCCACATTCTGCAGATCCCATTTCTTATCAAACGGTCCGGAGATAGCCCAATCATGAGGGATTGTCACTTTCTTCCACTGTTGCTTATCAAAAGAGAATTCCCAATCGTCGGTTAGACACTCCACAGTCCGAACCTGTGCACAGACAGGACACAGACTGATAAGAAAACCCATATAAAGTAAGAATCTTTTCATGCTGTTGAATCAATATTTAGCCCACAAATTTACTTATTTTTTTTTATTCTCCCTAAAAAACAACTACTATTTATCCTTTTTCTTTTTAAGAAAAGAAAATACTATTTTTAAAAAGAAATAGCAAGTGTTATCTAATTATTACTAAAACGTATTTTATTCTATATTTATAACGGTCCTAAATTGTTAATTAATTATAAATACCGAAAATGTGTACCCACACAAAAAAAGTTGTAGAAAAAAAACGCCTTTTTTCTTTTGTCAGTAAAAAAAGAGTGTTAACTTTGCATCGTTATCCTGAAAACAATCTTTTTACCTTAAAAAAACTAATACCTATTGAAGATAAAAGCGATCAGCTGTGAAGCCAATCGCTTTATTTTTTTGTCCTTACATGAACACAAAACGAAGTGACTGAAAGAACTGCATAAACAAGATATAAAGCACCCATAGCGGCAATGTATATTCAATGCCGGAAGTAAGGGTATGCATGAATTCTCCCACGGTCTTCACCTTTCCCACCATGATGGCGAAACTGACAGAAACCGCTGTGATGATAAAGGCGATGATAGGAACGATTGCAGCACTGAAACTACTTGGAAAGAGAGAACCCGTACTGCTCAGCAGGATGGCATGTGGAATGGCAGTCAGTAAGATAACGACCACAATCAGGAAGAAACAGATAATCATTGAAACGCGGAAAGAGAAACGCTGTCGGTAGTTTGCTTTTTTACCTTTGATTATCATCTGCATAATGTCACCGATACCACTCTCACGATACGTTCCCCAAGCTATTGACAATAGTAACAGCCATATTAAGACGGGGTTGGCGAGGAACGTGGTGAAATGCCCGATAAACCAGCGGGTTCCCTCTTCACTCAAAAGGGAATTCACTGTTGGGGCACTCGATGAGGCATCGAGTATCCACGACAGCAAGATCAGTATCAGTTGGAGAGCTATCAGGGTGACAGCTATCCTACCGGCAATCGTTTCAAGACGTTCCTTGCGCATAAAGTATATGTTTAATCGTCATCAGGATGAAGGTTGTCGATATCGATGATACGCAACTCCAGTGCTCGAACCACCAGACGCGTAGCATTAACACCCATTCCTCCATTACCATCAGGAAACAGTTTCATGATCAACTCATTCTGTCGCTTTTCCAGACTCTTCACACCGAAGGGCATCCCTCGCAGACTGGCAATCTGATCTTTGGTATATCCCAAAGCGAGATGGCGTAGGAAACGTTCATCATATTCGTCAATCTCATAGTTGACAACAGCCTCCTGACTCATCAACTGTGTATTGACACTATATTTGAAACGCTCAAGGATCTTCTCAATGATCGGTTCATTGAACACCAGTTTCTTACCATTCATCACACTCAGCACATCATTACGTGTGAGCAAGTCGCCGCTCTTGAGGATAATACCGTCACATCCGGCATCCAACACATCTACCCACAATTTCTCATTGAGGATCTCACCCGTAAAAATAAGTACTTTTATCTCGGGGTACGACTCTTTGGTATACCGGCAGATTTCCACACCGACAGTGGTAGAACCGCCCAAACCAAGATCCAAGAGCACCAGATCGGGTTTCTGTTGTTTGATCAGTCGCCAATACTCCTTTTCATTTTCAGCTGTTCCGATAATCTCTGCTTCGGGAATATCGTTACGGATTATTCCCTCGGTGCCTTTCAACTCCAAGGGTACATCTTCCACGATTATTACTTTAAATGGATTCATATATACTATTTTTTGCTATTGTTATTCTGAACATAGTTCCCTTATCCATAGCTTCTGCCACGATACCACAGCCACGGAGGTTCGTACTCTCACTGTTTTCACGAACGATCTGTCGACAGATCATAAAGGGAATATTCTCTACTTTAGGAATGAAGAAGTCACGGTAAGGCACCTTATTCATCATCAGTTGGAGCTCAACATACCGTTTATCTTTCTCCTTGACATCTATCACAAGTTTCGGTTCACCACACTGTTTCTGCATTATTTCCAGTAGATAACCCATGCTCACCTCATCCCCTTGTATTAGCACCTGATCACCTTGCAGCTCACAATGCCGGGGAAGGATATCCTCGAGTGAAAACACCTTGCACGGTATCTTAACACTTCTTACCTGACGCATCGCCTGTGCAGACAACAAAGAATAAAGATCCTTGTAATACGACACCAGTTCATCCAATGACTGCAAGATATCACTTTCCTGTTCCTGATGGTTTTCCTTGGAGTTCTCCTCATTTTTCTTCTCCGTTGCCTCATTCACCAGTTGATGGATGCGTGAAGGATAATACATCGTCTCATGCTTCAGGGTACTCAGACAATTGTCCAGCACATTATTACTGATATGTAGTTTTCCCTCTTCATATTTCAGTTGTCGGCATTCATCCTCAGCCAATTCTATCTCTATCTGTTTGACATTATTCGCATGGATGCTCAACTGCAGGGTTTCACGTATCTGTTTCAGTATCTGCAACAAGTCTTGTGGCATATTACGGACGTTGGCAAGTTGTTTATCTACCGCCAGCAATTTCTCTTCATCGGGCAGATCGCTTAATAAGGTATCATTTACCTCCTCTACCCTATCCATGTAATATCTATAGAAAAGTTGATGACGGTAATAAAGCATGTAATATGCCACGAGCAGGGCAAGTAAAAGCAAGATAAGTAGGATGACAGCGATATTCTTATTGATCTTTGAACGCTGCATGTTTTTGACGTACTTATCCAACGTATTGTCAATACCTATCTCCTTATACAACTGCGTATATACCTGGTTGTTATATTGATATTTATCCCAGTCGTGCAGTGCCAATGCTGCCACAGCTATTTCGTTACGCAACGACAGAATGGTCTGGAAGTTCACATCTACACTATCTCTATACCACTGTATTTCCGCCGGAGCTTCATTGCTGTACATATGAAGCAGCGGTTCCTCCTTATAATATTTATGATAATAGTGGTTGATACAATCCAGAGCGCTCTCGGCAAAAAGCATTGTCTTAGCATAATCGTGGTTGATATTACAGAGATAGGCACTGTCAGCAAACAGATCTGCATTCACTAACATGGAATCGACGGCAGGGCCCTCGATAATATCCTGGCCCATCATCCTTTGACAGGGCCATTGTGCAAACGTCATCAGCAGCAGGAGAAAACCGACAATACCTTTCGGCAAGCGGAAATAGAACCTACTACCTTTCCCGACCTCACTCTCTGCACCGATAGAACAAACACGGAAGATCTTACTTAATTTCTTATACGACTCGATAATACCCTTACAGTTCATCAATCCGAACCCATGTCCATTGTTTATCTTATGGTCAAAGATATGGCTCAGTTGCTCAGGAGGTATTCCTGTACCAGTATCACTGACTGCAATCTCCACACCATCATCAACAATCCTACTGCTGATCCGTACGGTTCCGCCCTTAGGTGTGAATTTCCGTGCATTGTCAGCCATCGTGTTAATCATAAACAAGGTCAACACCTTATCAGCCTTCACCACATCATCCGTAGGAACGGTCACAAGAGTGATACCTTTCATCTGGAACGACATCTTCGACCTGGATACGATGTCGAACAGTTCCTGAACTGGGAATGTCTCAATGTGCAATGAAAGTTGTCCCTTGCGCAGTTGGATCCACTCTGTCAGGGTGTTATTGTAATCTCTTACCGAATCAGACAGTTCGGCAATATACTGATAACGTTCCTTTCTTAACTCTTCCGATTCATTCTGCATCCTAAGGCGGTTCACCTCATGGATTATTCTGTCGATAAAGGGTAAGATACTGTTAGAAAGGAATATTTTCGCACGGTTTTCGATATTCCTTCTACGACTACTGGCCAATGATATCTCATGAGAAGAATACTCTTCACGTACCTCTTCATCACGTTCGTCTAACTGTCTGATATAATCATTGTTAGTTGCCTTCCACTGATTGATGGGCTCGAGGAGTGTCTGCAGGGAATGACTGCGATCTTTCTTTTTTCTTAAACGGTCAAAGACATAGGTAGCAATAACGACGAGCAGTATCATCAATATCACAATGATGAGCATGACATTCAGTTGTCGTGAAGAATGACGAAGTTGTTCGGCACGTGCTTCCAACTCACTATTCTGTCGTTTCTTCTTCTGCATGTCAAGATATACATTACGGTGATAGTCACTTGCCTCTTTATTATCTAC
>JAEEZP010000197.1 GCA_016291915.1 Prevotella sp.
CATCTTACCGTAGCTGACACCGGTTGGGGAAAGGCTGTTTGGGGAAAGCTTTACGGTCAATGGTTTGCCGGTGCTGCCGTCTTTGTCTTCGACCATGAGAAGTTCTCTGCTGACACGATGCTGCAACAGATGGCCAAGTATCATGTCACATCATTCTGTGCACCTCCGACCATCTATCGTTTTATGATTCGTGAGGACCTCTCGAAATACGATCTCTCTGCCCTCAGATATTGCTGTACGGCGGGTGAAGCACTGAATCCCGCTGTCTTCGATCATTTCAAAGAACTGACAGGTATTACTATCTTTGAGGGGTTCGGACAGACAGAGACAACCATGACCTTAGGTACAATGCCATGGATGACCCCTAAACCCGGTTCTATGGGTATGCCCAACGCACAGTACGACATCGACTTGCTGCGCGCCGACGGTACCTCGTGTGAGGATGGTGAGAAGGGTGAGATCGTGGTAAGAGCTACGCCTGACCATAAACCTGTGGGATTGTTTAAGGGATATTATCGTGATGAAGAAAAGACCAAGTCTGTCTGGCACGATGGTGTATATCACACTGGTGACATGGCTTGGCGTGATGAAGACGGTTACTACTGGTTCGAAGGGCGTATTGATGATGTCATCAAGAGTTCCGGTTACCGTATCGGTCCGTTTGAGGTGGAGAGCGCATTGATGACACACCCTGCCGTTGTGGAGTGCGCGATTACCGGTGTTCCCGACGATATCCGTGGTATGGTAGTGAAAGCAACAGTCGTGTTAGGAAAAGAATGGAAAGACAAAGGGGACGATAATCTGAAGAAAGAGCTGCAGAATCATGTCAAGCGTGAGACAGCTCCTTATAAATATCCGCGTATCATCGAGTTTGTTGATGAACTACCGAAGACCATCAGCGGGAAAATCCGCAGGGTAGAGATCAGAGAGAAAGATAACCGCAAAAAACAAGAACCGAAAGCATCAGTATGAAATTTGCCATCATAGGAGCAGGTAATATCGGAGGTGCCGTAGCTTTAGGTTTGGCCAAAGGCTCACTCGTACGAACCGAAGATATCTGCCTCAGTAACACAAGTGCCCCGAAACTGGAGGCTATCAAGAAAAAGGAACCACTCATCCGTACCACCACCGATAATCGTGAGTGTGTGGCTGATGCAGATGTGGTGGTACTGGCAGTGAAACCTTGGAAGCTGCCACCACTTGTGGAACAACTGAAACCGCTGCTTGACTATCGCAAACAAATCGTCTGCTCGATGGTTGGTGGTGTGGGACTGGAGAAGTTACAGCAACTTTTCTGTAAGACGGAAGCAGAGCGAGAGGCAGACGCTCCGGCAACACCTGTCTTATATTACCTCATTCCCAATACCGCCATCGCAACCTGTCAGAGCATGACATTCCTCTCATCAGTTGGAGCCACACCAGAGCAAGATGAACAACTCCTGGCTATCTTCCGCGAATTGGGAGATGCCATGTTAGTGGAGGAACGCTTAATGAATGCCGGACTCGTGCTTGCCTCTTGTGGCATTGCCTATGCACTCCGTTATATCCGTGCCAACACGCAGGGAGGTGTTCTTCTCGGATTCCGCCCCGACGAGGCTCAACGTATAGTTGCCCAAACCATGCAAGGTGCGGCAAGCCTGCTTCGTCAAGACGGTTCCCATCCTGAGTCGGAGATTGACAAGGTGACGACACCTGCCGGTCTTACCATCCGTGGCCTCAATGCGATGGAGCGTAATGGATTCACAAGTTCAATTATTGAAGGCCTGATGGCCTCTATGCCCAAATGAGAATTGCCGTAAAGATAGGTTCAAATGTGCTGACGCGTCCTGATGGGACACTCGATTTCACCCGCATGTCTGCATTGGTCGACCAGATAGCCGACCTGCGTAAAGCTGGCGTTGAGGTTATCCTCATCTCTTCTGGCGCTGTTGCCAGTGGCCGCAGTGAGTTACAACTGCCTATCTGCGAACAGGCAGAGATGGATTCCGTAGAACAGCGTCAGCTCTTCAGTGCCGTCGGACAGGCGAAACTCATGGGGCGTTACGTGGATCTGTTCCGCGATCATGGCATTCATGTGGGCCAGGTGCTGACAATGAAAGAGAATTTCGTGGATGGCCCTCATCGTCAAAACCAACAGTCGTGTATGACGGCCATGCTCAACCATGGGGTATTACCTATCGTCAACGAAAACGACACGGTGGCCATCACGGAGTTGATGTTCACCGATAATGACGAGCTCTCGGGTCTTATCGCAGAGATGATGCAATGCAAATTGCTCATTCTCCTTTCCAATATTGATGGTATATACGATGCAGACCCTTCTCTTCCTGATGCCCGTATCATTCGTGAAGTAGAATATGGAACCGACCTCTCTTCCTACATCCAGCAGAAAAAGAGCAGTGCAGGCCGAGGGGGGATGAGCAGCAAATATCAGACTGCTTCCTCCATGGCCAGGCTGGGCATCGATGCTTATATCGCTAACGGCAAACGTGAGAATATCCTCACGGATCTATTGTGGCATCCCGAACGTATTCCATTCACCCATTTCAAGGCAAGCAGATGAACTATTCCACCATCTTTGCGGCTGCTCGCTCTGCCGCCCGTTCTCTAGTACATCTTTCTGATGATCGTCGTCAGGAGATTTTGATGATGGTAGCAGACTACATTATTCAACAACAGGAGTTGCTACTCGAGGCTAATGCGGCAGATCTGGCTCGCATGGAACCATCTAATCCACTATACGACCGTCTTCAGTTGTCTGCAGAACGTCTTCGTGGCATTGCCGACGATATGCGGAATGTAGCTGTGCTATCAAGTCCATTAGGTCATGTTAGTAAGTCACGAACCTTGCCCAATCATCTCCGGCTCCATCGCGTCAGTGTTCCGTTCGGGGTCATCGGTATCATCTACGAAGCTCGTCCTAACGTCACTTTTGACGTATTCTCGCTTTGTTTTAAAAGCGGTAATGCCTGTGTCCTGAAAGGAGGTAAGGATGCGGATAACAGCAACCGCGCCGCAGCAGCACTC
>JAEEZP010000019.1 GCA_016291915.1 Prevotella sp.
GGCATGCCAAAGGCAAGCATGGGGATGGCAAAAGCCGCAATGTTCACCTTGAAGCCCACGGCGGAGATGATCCACGCCGTCACGGTCGTTCCGATGTTGGCACCCATAATGACACCGATAGACTGGGCCAGTGTCATCAGTCCCGCATTCACAAAACTAACCACCATCACCGTGGTGGCACTCGAAGACTGAATCATGGCGGTGATGAGAATACCTGTCAGAACACCCATCACACGATTCTTGGTCATGGCAGCAAGGATACTGCGAAGACGATCGCCTGCAAACTTCTCAAGGCCCTCCGACATGGTCTTCATACCAAATAAGAACAATGCCAGTGAACCGACAAGCGATAAGATGTTGATAATCAATTCCATTTGTTGGTGTTTCAGTAATGATGATACAAAGGTATTACTGTCTTGTTTCGTCTCTGTTACGACAATGTTAAAATCTTGTTACAGACATCCTCGTAACAAGGTGTTTTCATAACTGAAATGCTTATGTAACATCCTGCTGCTTATATACTACTTCACGATAATCTTCCCATCAACCTTCATGGCCTTGATTACTCCGATGTCGAACGAATGCAGTTGGTTGTTTCCAATCCCAATCTGTAAAAACTGTTAAACCTTTCTATCTTTTCTGTTATATCCTTCTTGTATATAAAAGAATTGATTAGATTTGTAAAGAAATTGTATTAATCAAACAATAGAAGGATATGAGAAAGATATTACTGATGATGGCGCTGGTGGCGTGTACAGCCGCTCAGGCAGGAAAGGTGGTTACCGACAGTATCAACAGTCGCATTTTAGGCACATGGGTGAAATACAACGTTTATCTCCCCACAGGTTTTGACACGGATACGCAGGCACATTACCCGATAGTGTATTTGTTGCACGGTCTTACCGATACTTATACGGCGTGGCGTGACAAAGGACAGATGCAGGCTGTGGCCGATGAACTGATGGAGACGGGAGAGGCTTGTCCGATGGTGATCATCATGCCGAATGCCGGCGGTCCTAACAGGTATGAGATATGGAACGGTTATTTCAATATGCCGGGGTGGAGCTACGAGGATTTCTTTTTTAAGGAGCTCTTGCCGCAGGTAGAGAAGAAATACAGGGCCGGTGGCTCGAAAGGGCAGCGTGCTGTCATGGGACTGTCGATGGGCGGTGGCGGCAGTACGGTATATGGTCAGCGTCATACAGATATGTTCTCGTCGGTGTTTGCCATGAGTGCATGGCTCGACAGTGAGGATATGCGTCGTCGGGAAACGGGTGTCGATGATAAACTCTATTTACTCAACAAAGCGGTTAAGGATCATTCGGCTCTCAACTATGTGCGTAATGCGGATGAGAAGACGGTTAACGAGCTGCGCACCGTAAAGTGGTTCATCGACTGTGGGGATGATGATTTCCTCTTCACCCAGAATATCCAGTTGCATCAACTGATGCGACAGAAACGTATCAAGAGTGAGCTGCGGGTGCGCAACGGTAATCATAACTGGGAATACTGGCATTATTCCATCCGCATGGCATTGCCCTTCGTGACGCGGAATTTTTATTAAGAGCTTAAGCTATTGGGGACTGCGGGTAGGGATGAACCCTACCCCTACAACTTTTCCTGCCCGCAACCCCACGTTTTATTTCAATACCACGGGCAGATCGTCGGGCAGATAACTGCTCTTGATCTTCCACTCCATAGGGTAGAGGTTGTTGGTGCGGTTGCCGAGGTTCTTGACAAACCCGATGGGTTGCTTGCGAAAGGTGATCAGGACAAATCCTTTCGGGAGAGACTCCGACAGGGTGATGGTTTCTTTCCGTAAGTACTGTAATGCTGTGGGTGCATCAACATCCGCTGTGGGAAAAGCACCGCTGTCGAGCGCGGTGGAGAGTGCCAGCGCATGACAAGGGATGAGGTCTTTACCTTTACTCACAGCCATAGGCACACCGGCATGGATCACCTTAAGGGAGCTTTCTGCGATGGCATAGGTGTCGCGCCATTGTTGATGAATGGCAGTTACGAGATCATCTTTCCAAACCAGATGATAGTCATCTTGATGAAGTAACCAATGAGGGATAGCTGTCTTGTTGATATTCCCTCTTTGTCTTGTTTTATCCTTGTCTTTCTTTTCTTTCTTTCGGCTGCTTACCTCTCCGTCATTTTTCCGGATTACCGCCATGAAGAGTCCTTCACTCTGTGTCATTCCGGGAATAAAACGATAGACAGGGTAGGGGAGATCCTGTGACAGGGAGGGGGTGATGCCCCATGCCTCGGAGATCTCTATGGGTAGTACCTCCGCATCATAATGGTCGAGGATATAACGGATATTATCCTCATTCTCTTGTCTGTTGAAGGTACAGGTGCTGTAGATGAGGATACCACCGTTTTTCAGACAGGGCCAGATATCATCGAGGATGTTACGTTGCAGTTGACTGCACTGGTCCACCAGCTGCGGCGTCCACTGCTGCAACGCTTCCGGTTCTTTGCGGAACATACCTTCACCGGAACAGGGCATGTCGGTAAGGATCACATCAAAGAGCAGTCCTGAGCGCCGATAGTCTTGTGCGTAGTTGTTGGTCACGACAACATCGGGATTGCCTTGTTTCTGGATATTCTCGGAAAGGATATTGGCGCGGTGGCGCATGGGCTCATTAGAAAACAACAAACTACCTGCGGGGAGGGTGTCTCTCAGGAGCAATGACTTACCGCCGGGAGCAGCACAGAGATCCAAGGCCATCACTGGCAAGGAGGTATGCTGTCGTAGCACCTCACTGATAAACATCGACGCAGCCTCCTGCACATAGTACAGTCCGGCATGCCACAGCGGATCAAAGGTGAACGTGGGCCGTTGTCTCAGATAAAAACCGTTGGGACACCAGGGTATCTGTGTTTGAAACATCTCAGGATCCACCGTCATAGCCTGGGCCTTCATCTTGTTCAGATGAATGCTCACAGGGCGTTCTGATGAGAGACTCTCCTGATAGCGTTCCCATCGTTCAGTGCCCATCAATGGCGCTGTCGTCTGCTCAAATCCGTCGGGTAATAACATGAATTACAATAACCAATAACCAATAAAACCCTAAACCCTAAACTCTAAACTCTACACTCTACACTATTCCTCGAGTATACGCTTGAGTTCTTCGTCGGTCTTGACGAGTTTCTCCTTACATAAGGAGATCAGTTCTTTCGCTTTCTTCAGTTGAGTGGTTAACTCATCGATGTCGAGCTCGTTGTTTTCTATCTTCGCAACGATATCTTCCAACTGGCGCATGGCCTCCTCGTATTTCACTTGCTTATCCATATGTTGTTGATGTTTTATTCTACAATAGACTGTACACTACCGTTGCTCAGATGAGTGACGAGCCGGTCGCCTTTCTTGATTTGTGAGCTATCTTTCACCGTCATGCCATTGTGTGTTGTAATACTGTAGCCGCGTTTCAGCAAACGTTCTGGGTTGAGGGCTTCCATGCGTTGCTCCAACAACTGGAGGCGGTAATGCTCATGCATCATTTTCTTCTCGGCATATGGCCGGAAAAGATTTTCCATCTTCTCATGTTTGTTATGTTCCCTGTCGAGATAACGGTTGATGGCAGTGATCATGCGGTGGGCGTATGACTGTAGGACTGTGTCTTGGTGTGACTTCACCATCGAGAAAAGGAGCGTGATCTTCCCTGATAACCGACTGATGCGAGTCTGTTCCTTCTCCATGCGTAGGTAGATGGCTTTCATCATATCCTGCTGTAACTCGTTGAGACGGTCATACACAATCTTCAGCTGGTTGATCAGGAAGGCTGCTGCGGCAGTAGGTGTCTTTACACGGATATGAGAGACCATATCAAGGATGCTCTCATCCCTTTCGTGACCGATACCCGTGATGATAGGTATCGGGAAGTTTGCCACATTCTCTGCCAGGGCCAGCGTGTCAAACCCTGAGAGATCGGCAGTTGCTCCACCTCCACGGATAATAACCACACAGTCGAAAGGCATCTCCTGATCCTCACCGGTCATTCGCTGATGGTTGACTCTATAGATGTTGTCCAAAGCCTGAATGATACTACTCTCCACCTGTTCTCCTTGCATGATGGCAGGGAAGAGTTGTGTATGAAAGCGGAAATGATACTCGTTGTTCGACAGTTGGTTCACAAAATCGCCATAGCCTGCAGCGTTAGCACTGGAGATGACAGCGATATGCTGGCAGAACATAGGTAGGGTGAGTGATTTCTGCAGATCGAAGACACCCTCTTCTTTCAGTGTACGGATAATCTCCTGACGCTTACGCATCATGTCACCGATGGTATAGGTGGGATCGATATCTGTGACGATCCAGGAGAAACCATAGTTCTCATGAAACTGCGGATATACCTTCAGCAGTACCTTCATGCCGACATGCATCCGCTCACCGGTGGTCTTCTCGAACAATGGTCTGACGGTCATCCATGTGTTTTTCCAACAGCGAGCACTGGCTTGTGCGACAGGGGTGTTCGAACGATCATCTTTCTGTATGAGTTGCATATAACAATGACCGCGCACCTCTCTTACTTCCGACAACTCTGCCTCTACCCAATATTCATCAGGCATAGATAGTTCAATGGTTTCACGAACTAACTGGTTTAACTCATAGAGTGTCAGTGCTTTTGTCATATTATCAATTGCCTTCGGCGATTATGCTCATGCTCGGCAGAGTTGAAACGAGTTTCACTCTGCACTCGCTTAATCGCATAATTCTCCATTTCCCCTTTCCCCATCTGATAGGCTTTGTAGAAATCGGGCATGCCATAACCGAAGATATTGTCAGGGTATTCAGTATTGTCACCCGACATCCTTACCAGTTCGAGTATCTCACGGGCTGTCTTGCCGGGCAGTGCTTGCCACAGACAAGCCACCCATCCACATATCTGTGGGGCAGCGAAGGAAGTGCCCGAACTGATAGTCATCATTCCCTTGCCGCTGATCAGCCATGGATTACCTAACGCTACGATATCCGGTTTTATCCTGCCGTCGGCGGAAGGACCTACCGAGCTATATGCCGCATTCACCCGTTCTTTATTCGTGGCACCCACTGCCAGGATATCTGTGGCATCGGCGGGAACGCCGATTTTCTTCCAGGTACCCATACCGCTATTACCACCACTGTTGACATGCACGATGCCTTTGCCTGCCAACATAGAGGCTGTACGTGAGATAAGGGCATTTCTTCCGGTCAGGTCACGGTAACGGTAATTAGTACTTTTATTATCATACTCATGATAGCCTAAGGAACTGTTGATGACATCGCATCCCACAGAGTCGGCAAACTCTGCCGCCATCGTCCAGTAATCCTCTTCTGCCATCGACTCGGTGGGACCGTCTTCACTGCGTAACAACCAGTAGGAGGCTTCAGGAGCCGCCCCCACATAGATATTGGGCATACTGGTAGCCATGAGTGATAGCACCTTCGTGCCGTGGTCTAACTGCTCATAGACATTTGCTTTACGGTCGCGGACGAAATCACGTGCACCGATAATGTTACTGTTTCGGAAAGCAGGAATAGAGTCAACATTCATAAACCCACCGTCGAGCACGGCAATCATCATCCCTCTGCCCTTAAAGCCCATCTCATGCAGACGTTGTCCGTTGAGCATCTCTGTCTGCTCCTGTGCCGAGCCATAGTAATCTTTAACGGTCTTGTTGAGATCCATCATCCTCAACGAGTCACGCTTGGGTGCCATACTGTTATTCTTCGGTTCTTCCCATACCAAAATGATGTTATCGACAAAGGGCAGCGTACGGAGTTGCTCCACTGTCTTGGCTTTCTCTGTCATGATCACCACGGTGTTGTTCCATTTACTGCATCCGAGCACCTGTACCTCATTGGATCTGATGGCTTTGACATAGGCAGGATTGACGGGCAAGTCGGTAGAGTCAACCGGCAGTTGCTGTTGTTTTCTTCTGGCTATGGAACGTTTGGAGAGATACTTTTCGGGCTTGTTCAGCGAATATGGAGTTCCTTTCTTATCCTTCAGATAGATCCTGTACACAGCATTCTTGCCGGTAGGATATATCGGAGTATCCTTTCCTGATGCTTTGATGGTAAGAACAGATAAGAAACTGATGATGAGGATGATGATTCTTCTCATGATAGTCTTTTATAATAGATGATGATTATGATTATACAAAAGTAGTGCTATTTTGTGGAAAATCCAAAAAAAACCGAGTGATATGGATTATTTTCATTAATTTTGCAGGCAATAAAAGGTAACGGTCAACGATGGACAATAAAAAAGCAACATTGGAATTAGGTACCGAGCCGGTAGGAAAATTATTACTGCAATATGCGCTTCCTGCTATCGTGGCAATGGTAGCCAGTTCATTATATAACATGGTGGACAGTATCTTCATCGGTCAGGGTGTAGGACCGATGGCTATCTCCGGTTTGGCTATCACTTTCCCTTTCATGAACCTGTCGGGTGCTATCGGTGCCGCCATCGGTGTGGGTGCTTCTACACTCTTGTCGGTAAGATTAGGACAGAAAGACTATGAGACAGCACAGAAGATATTAGGTAATTCGGTAGTTTTGAAGATTATCACCGGTATTCTCTTCGGTGCGTTGTGTCTGCTCTTCCTCGATCCTATCCTCAGTTTCTTCGGAGCTACGGAGAATACCCTCCCTTATGCCCGTGAGTATATGGTGGTGATCCTATTGGGAAATGTGTTCACTCATTTGTATTTCGGTATGAACGCGTTGCTCAGGGCTGCATCTAAACCTAAGCAGGCAATGTATGCCACGATTTTTACGGTGGTACTCAACACCGCTCTGGACCCTCTCTTTATCTATACCTTCGACATGGGTATCCAGGGCGCAGCTATTGCCACGATCCTTTCACAGATGACCGCTCTCAGTTGGCAGATATGGATTTTCAGTAATCCCAATGAGATGATCCATTTCAAGAAAGGAATCTATAAACTTGACAGCACGATTATCAAGAATATCTTTGCCATCGGTATCTCACCCTTCTCGATGAATGCCTGCTCTTGTATCATCGTCATCTTCATCAATACCGCACTGGTGAAGTACGGTGGTGACCTGGCTGTGGGAGCCTATGGTATTGCCAACCGTATCGCCTTTATTTTCTTTATGGTTGTGATGGGTATCAATCAGGGTATGCAACCCATTGCCGGTTACAACTATGGTGCCCAGCATATCGACAGGATGATGCGTGTGCTGAATCTCTCCATCATCGCTGGTGTCTGTGTGATGACGTTGGGATGGCTCGTCGGAGAGTTGGTACCTTACCCCTGTGCACGACTGTTTACCACCGACTCGCAGTTGGTGGATATGGCCGTCAACGGTATCCGTATCAATATGATTGCTTTCCCCTTGATCGGTTTTCAGGCTGTGGTCACCAATTTCTTCCAGTCTATCGGTAAGGCAAAGATCAGTATCTTCCTGTCCTTGTCACGACAGATGCTGTTCTTGTTACCATTGCTGGTCATCCTTCCTCCCTATTGGGGTGTTGATGGTGTATGGGCCTCCCTGCCATTGTCGGATACCATATCTTTTATCGTGACCTTTATCATCATGGCCCGTTATATGAAAAAGTTTAAATTACAACATAAATCGTTGAGTAATGGAAAATAAGAAAGTGATTATCAATGTAGGCAGACAGTTAGGTGCCGGTGGTGTTGAGATCGCAAAGATGTTAGCCTATACTTTCCATGCCTCGTTCTACGATAAAGAACTGCTGAGTCTGGCAGCTCAGGAAAGTGGGTTCTCACCGAGGTTCTTTGAGGAGAACGACGAGCAACGAGGATTTCTCAGAGCCCTCTTTCATCTGCATACTTCACATCTTTCAGACAACAGTTTCTATCCGAGTGACTTTACGCAGGAGCGTCTCTTTGAGTTTCAGTGTGCCGCCATCCGTAAGGCTGCTGATGCCGGGTCGTGTGTCTTTGTAGGGCGCTGTGCCGACTATGTGTTGCGTGACCGTCATGATATCGTGAATATCTTCATCACAGCCAATTATTCCGACCGTCTGCAACGTATCTGTGAACGTAGGGAATGTGATGAGGAAACAGCCAAAAAACTGATTAACAAAATAGAGAACCAGCGTTCTTCCTATTATAATTATTATACCGGAAAGAAATGGGGATATGCCGACAGTTATGATCTCTGTGTCAATTCCTCCCGTCTGGGATTAGAAGGGACAGCTGCCTATATCGAACAGTTTGTCAACCGGTGGTATGGAATTGAGCGGTATAACGATACAGTAGAGGAATGAAGAAGATTGGAATTATCAGTGATACCCATGCCTATTGGGATGAGAAATACCTGAAATACTTCGAGCCATGCGATGAGATATGGCATGCCGGGGATATAGGGTCGTTGGAGGTTGCGCAGAAACTGTCGGAGTTCCGTCCTTTCAGAGCTGTTCATGGTAATATCGACGGGGGCGATATCCGACGGATGTATCCGGAGATCCTTCGTTGGCGCTGTGAGGAGGTAGATGTACTGATGAAGCATATCGGCGGTTATCCCGGTCGTTATGATGCCAGTATCCGTAGTGCTATCTATGCCAAGCCCCCACAGTTGTTCATCAGTGGACACTCGCATATCCTGAAAGTAAAATATGATAAAACACTCGGATTATTGCATATCAACCCCGGTGCGGCAGGACTCTCCGGATGGCAGCAGGAAAGAACATTGGTAAGATTAACGATTGAAGGCAATAAATTTACTGATTGTGAAGTTATTACATTAGGAGGAAAGAATAAAGAAATAGACAGATGAATGGAAAGATTTTTGGCTATGCAATGAGAATGATCTGTCATGCAGTTCTCTTCTTTGTGATATGGCTTGTGATGTGCCTGATTTTCAGAGATGAAATCAACTGGAAACAAGCAATATTACAGGCGGTATTCTTTGGAATATTATATGTTCCGATTAGTGATTATCTGAATAAAAAGCAAAAATAAAATATATGAGAACAATCGTCATTACCGGTGGAGCCGGATTTATAGGAAATCATGTGGTACGTCTGTTTGTAAACAAATACCCCGATTATCACATTATCAACCTGGATAAATTAACTTATGCAGGTAATCTGGCTAATCTGAAGGATATCGAAGACAAACCCAACTATGAGTTTGTGAAGATGGATATCTGCGACTTCGAGGCTTTCTATCAGTTGATGCAAGACAAACATGTGGATGGTATCATCCATCTGGCAGCAGAGAGTCATGTGGACCGCAGTATCAAGGATCCGTTTACCTTTGCCAAGACCAACGTGATGGGAACACTGTCATTGCTACAGGCAGCCAAGCTTTATTGGGAGTCACTGCCCGAACGATATGAGGGAAAACGTTTTTATCATATCTCCACGGATGAGGTTTACGGTGCACTTGAACTGACTCATCCCGAGGGTATCGAACCGCCGTTCTCTACTGCGGCATCATCAGAGCAACATCATGCCTACGGTAAGGAGTTCTTCCTGGAGACCACCAGCTATAACCCGCATAGTCCGTATTCTGCTGCAAAGGCAGCCAGCGATCATTTTGTGAGGGCTTATCACGATACTTACGGCATGCCCACGATTGTGACGAACTGCTCCAACAACTATGGTCCTTATCAGTTCCCGGAGAAGTTGATACCGCTGTTTATCAATAATATCCGTCACCGTAAACCCTTGCCAGTCTATGGTAAGGGTGAGAATGTGCGCGACTGGTTGTATGTGGAAGACCATGCCCGTGCCATCGATCTGATCTTCCATAAGGGTATGATAGCAGAGACGTATAACATCGGTGGTTTTAACGAGTGGAAGAACATCGACCTGATCAAGGTGCTCATCAATACCGTTGACCGACTGTTAGGTAGGGCAGAGGGAGAAGATCAGAACCTGATCACCTTCGTCACCGACCGTGCCGGTCATGACCTGCGTTATGCTATCGACTCCACGAAGTTACAGAGAGAGTTGGGTTGGGAGCCCAGTCTGCAGTTTGAGGAGGGCATTGAGAAGACTGTCCGTTGGTATCTCGACCACCAGGAGTGGCTCGACAATGTTACCTCCGGCGACTATCAGCAGTATTACGAGAAGATGTATGGTAACAGGTAATATGGTTGTAAAGTCAAAGGTTAGAAACACAATATACTTTCAATGGGGATTCTTTTTCTTTTTATTGGTATTTTTCCTGTGGATGTTTGTTGTTTGTGTTTCTGCTGTCTGGTCTTACTATTCAGAAAGGTCTGTTAACGATACAGATGCACCTTTATGGGCGATTGTATTAGGGATTTACTCTTTATTTGTGGTCTTCCTAATGGTTCACTTGTTAAGGACTGTTGCAAGTGTTACGATTAATGGCAATGATATAGGTTTAAGATATCTATTCCTACCTATCTTTGCATTCCACTATGACATGCGTGATTTTGATTTCTATGTCATTGATAAACAAAATAGAAATGGTGATACTTGGCAAGACTTGCTCTTGGTTAGAAACGACAGAATCATCATCAGAATAACAGAAAAGAATTTCAAGAATTTCAGGGATATCAAAATGGGCATGAAAATGAAATGTGTCGGTAAACTACGTCTTCGCTTTTTTGACGGACTTAGAGAAATGCTGCATATGAGAATCAGATTCGACAAATATAAACTTTTATAATAATGAGATGATAGGAAAACTCATTGATTTGCCAAAGATTACCGACCCTCGAGGGAACTTGACGGTGGCGGAGCAGATGAAGAATGTGCCGTTTGAGATCGCACGTGTTTATTGGACATACGATATACCGGGCGGTGGCCGGCGAGGTGGTCATGCCCATCGTACTTGTCAGGAAGTGGTAGTAGCCGTCAGTGGTTCATTCGATGTGGAGGTGTTCGACGGTCATGAGCGTCAGACCTATCATCTGAACCATCCTTATCAAGGACTGTATATCGGCACTGGCATCTGGCGCACCTTGGAGGATTTCTCTTCGGGAGCAGTCTGTCTGGTGCTTGCCTCGGAGTTTTTTGACGAGGATGAGTATATCTACGATTATGAGGAGTTCTTGAAATACGCAGGATGTTCGAAATAAAGAGATACTGTCAGGAATATGCCGAAGAATGGAATCGGTTCGTGGCACAGTCGAAGAACGGAACGTTTCTCTTCGACCGGCAATATATGGACTATCATGCCGACCGTTTCGAAGACTATTCACTGATGTTTTATCTCGACAACCGTCTTTTTGCACTACTGCCAGCCAACCGGAAAAATCATATCCTTTACTCCCATCAAGGACTCACATATGGTGGTTTGGTGATGGATGAACAATGTAGGACGGCTCATGTTTGTGAGCTCTTTAAACAGTTGAATGAGTTTTTAAAAAACGCTGGGTTTCAACAGGTTATTTATAAGCATATTCCTTTTGTTTATACCCAGATACCATCCGAGGAAGACCTCTTTGCCCTTACGGATGTATGTCATTCTATCCTCTTCTCACGCACTGTCTCATCAGTTGTCGATTTCTCCCATCCCTTAACATTCGCTGAGTTGCGTAGGAGAGGGGTGAAGAAAGCCATCGACAACCAACTGCAAGTTGAGGAGTCAACAGATTATGCTGTTTTCTGGCAAGTCCTGACGGATAATCTCCAACAGAAATATCATGCACATCCCGTACACACATTAGCAGAGATGGTGATGTTACACGAACGTTTCCCCCGTCATATCCGGCTGTTCGTGGTAAGAAAAGAGAATCAAGTGGTGGGCGGAACCGTACTCTTTGTCTCTCGGCATATTGTCAAGACACAATATATCTCTGCCAATGAGATAGGCAAAAAGACAGGCGCTTTGGATCTTCTTTTTGAAACGTTGTTGACAAAATTTGCTTCTGAGGGGATGCATTACTTTGATTTCGGTACCTCCAATATTCCGGAAAATAATGAACTGAATGAATCCCTGATCCATCAGAAAGAGGGATTTGGGGGTAGGGCAGTGTGTTACGATACGTATTCCTGGACACTCTAATCGCAACAATCATGCAAAAGTATATAAACATCCCCTATCTGCCCTTGCAGAAGATCAATGACCGTGATGCCTCAGCCATCAAGGAGGCTATCAGCAAGGTTGTTGACAGTGGGTGGTATCTGCGCGGAGAACAGACATCGCTTTTCGAGAAAGAATATGCAGCATATATTGGGACAGACTATTGTGTGGCATGTGGCAACGGACTGGATGCACTAACACTTATTCTCCGTGCATATAAGGAGATGGGGATGTTGCATGATGGTGATGAGGTGATCGTACCTGCCAATACGTATATTGCCAGTATCTTAGCTATCACGGAGAATCATCTTGCTCCTGTTTTGGTAGAACCACGGATAGGCACTTTCCAGATTGATGACACACTGATAGAAGAGAAGATAACCTCTAAGACACGGGCTATCATGCTCGTGCATCTTTATGGCAGATGTGCTTATACTGAGCGGATTGCACAACTATCCGACAAATATCATCTCTTGCTCATAGAGGATAATGCGCAGGCGCATGGCTGTTGTTTTGAAGGGAGGAAGACCGGTTCTCTCGGACACGCTGCAGGACATAGTTTCTATCCAGGAAAAAACTTAGGTGCTTTGGGTGACGGCGGGGCTGTCACTACCGATGATGAGCAGTTGGCAGAGGTGGTAAGGGCATTAGGTAACTACGGCTCTTCCAAGAAATATCATTTTGAGTATCTCGGTAGGAACTCCCGACTTGATGAAATCCAAGCGGCAGTATTGCGTATCAAACTGAGGCTTTTGGATCAGGATAACCAACGGCGACAAGAGATAGCCTTGCGGTATATTCAAGAGATTGATAATCCTCAGCTTCGGCTCCCTTCAGAAGAGTTCGTACGCAACAGTGTCCATCATATCTTCCCCGTGCTGTGTGAGCAGCGGGACCGGTTGCAGGAGTATCTGTGTGAGCATGGGGTTGAGACGATCATCCATTATCCCATACCTCCCCATCAGCAACCGTGCTATGCTTCTTGGAACACTAATCGTTTACCGGTGACAGAGCAGATACACCGTCAGGAACTGAGCATCCCACTGCATCCGTTGCTTGCAGAGGAAGAGATAACGACCATTATTCATCTCCTTAATAAGTTTCAGTGATTTGTACTATCGTGCACCAGTATGGATTAGCCGAGTATTGGTGATGGATACCAGACTAATTGTGTACCGATTAGTCGAGTATTAGTGATAGATACTGGACTAATTGAGTACTGATTAGTCGAGTATTAGTGATA
>JAEEZP010000198.1 GCA_016291915.1 Prevotella sp.
ATGGCCCACCAAAATACTTTGTTGGAGAGCCAAACTCCCTTGTTTTCACGGACTACAGATTTGAGGTGGTCGTTTTGTGCATTCCACTCTTGGCGTTGCTGAAGTCGATGGCGTTCCAACAGTTGATTAGCTTGCTGGATCAAATCGTCAACGCGTTTTTTGACTTCCTCAAAGGAGTCTGGAGTAATCTTGGCTATTGCCTGTTCCTGTTCGTTCATACTATGACTTAACTGCTATTGCGGTGCAAAGATAGTCAAATTCAGCGAGAAAAGGAAAGAAATGGGTGATGTACTACGTTTCTTTAACTATTCATCTTCCCTCTTTTCGTTTCTTTGACCAATTTTCTGTTATATGTTCAAAATTAACACCTTTTTAACACCCTGGAAAAAGAAAACACCTTGTAAATCAACGACTTACAAGGTGTTCTAAGTACCCAGAGCCGGGGTCGAACCGGCACGGGTTGCCCCACTGGTGTTTGAGACCAGCGCGTCTACCGATTCCGCCATCTGGGCCTATTGCGGGTGCAAAGTTACAACTTATTTTTAATAATCCAAAAAAAATCATGGAAATTTGTTACATGGAGATGACACTTCCTCTTTAAAAATGGTATGATGTGGTAAAAAAAGTAAATTATTTGGTAGATACAAAGTTTTTACCTATCTTTACAACCAAGAACCTTAGATCTGTTGTTATGATAACAAAAAACGTAAACGACTATTGCGTGATCCTTGCTGGCGGAAGAGGGAGAAGGCTTTGGCCATGCAGCCGTATCAAGAAACCGAAACAATTCGTGGATTTCTTCTCCACCGGCAGAACACTCCTACAAGATACTTTCGACAGGGTAAGTAAGTTTATTCCCTTAGAAAATATATATGTATGCACCAATCATGAATACGCTCACTATGTGATCAACCAACTGCCGGAAATGCCACCGGAAAATATCCTGAGCGAACCCATACACCGCAACACAGCTCCCAGCGTGGCATGGGCCACCTACCGTATCGTGAGAAGAAACGAAAACGCCCGTATGATGGTGGTACCCAGCGACCAGACGGTATTCAAAGAGGATGTCTTCCAAGAGAATATCCAGGCGGGCATGGAGCTGGTGAGCCAGAAAGATATCATTCTCACGTTAGGGGTAACCCCCACCCGACCGGAACCGGGCTACGGATATATACAATGCGGGGAGTATATCGAAAGCGATGGTATCTACGAGGTGAAGTCATTCACCGAGAAGCCCGATAGGGAATTCGCCAAGATGTTCATCAACAGCGGGGAGTTCCTTTGGAACAGCGGCATCTACCTCTCGAACGTAAAAAATATGAGAAGATGCCTGCAGAAGGTGTTCCCCGTGGTACTGCGACGATTGGAGGACCAGGAAGAGGTCAGTCATGTGAGTCTGGAGGATGAGATAATCTTCATCGAGGAGAACTTCTCCACGTATCCTAACGTGTCTATCGACGAGGGACTGTTGGAGAACGGACAGGTGGTATATGTGATGAAAGGGGATTTCGGCTGGGCTGACTTAGGGATGTGGCATTCCATCTACGAGAGTCATCAGAAAGGAGAGGATGACAACGTGGTGATCTCCTCACGGGTGATCATCGACAACAGTAAGAACAACATCATCAAACTGCCGAAAGACAAATTGGGTATTATCCACGGATTGGAAGGATATATCGTGGCGGAAGAAGGTAATGTGCTGCTGATCTGTAAGAAGGAAGACTCCAGCGCTCTGGTAAGGAAATACGTCAACGAGACACAGCTGCAATACGGGGAGGACTTCCTGTAAGGATATGCTCATAAAGAATAAGAAAGGCTGCCGATGGGCAGCCTTTCTTATGTTGTTTACAACTTGAGGAACTCCTCATAGATCTTCTGAGCAATCTCCCGGAACTCTTCCTCCGTGAGCTTCAACTTAGGATTGCTGAAGTTCATGTCCTTCTCACTCTGCATAGGCACCAGATGGATGTGAGCATGGGGAACCTCCAAGCCTAAGACAGCCATACCTACCTTCCGGCATGGGAAAACACGCTTGATAGCCACAGCAACCTTCTTGGCAAAGATCATATACTCACCAATCTCACCATCTTCCATATCGAAGACATAGTCAACCTCACGACGGGGAATCACTAAGGTATGACCCTTCTGGATAGGGTTGATATCCAGGAAAGCATAGAACTGCCCGTCTTCTGCACACTTGTAACTGGGAATCTCACCAGCAGCAATCTTACTGAAAATATCCATAGTCGTACGTCGTTTATTCGTTCGTTAAATAGAAATACTGTCTATGCGCAGACGGATGACACCACGCGGGATCTTGATCTCTACCTCATCACCTACCTTGTGGTTCAGCAAACCCTGGGCAATGGGCGTCTTGATGGAGATCTTACCCTCACGGAGGTTGGCCTCACTCTCACTGACAATCGTGTAGCTCATCTTAGCCTTGGTAGCCAGATTGGTCATCTCTACCTTCGAGAGGATCTGTACCTCCTCATTACTCAGGCGCGACACATCGATGATCTTCGCCTCAGAAAGCACACGCTTCATCTCGTTGATCTTGTTCTCCAGCTTCGCCTGTGCCTCCTTGGCCGTGTCGTACTCGGAGTTCTCACTCAGATCACCCTTGTCACGAGCCTCCGCAATGGCTGCCGAAGCCTTCGGACGCTCCACGCTCTCTAATCTCTTCAGTTCGGCTACCAACTTGTCGTAGCCCTCTTGCGACATATATGCCATATCTGTTTTCTTTATGATTACCGACTTATTGAGTAAAACGAACACAACTAGACGAAAAACAAGAATCCCAACATTTTGCAATGTCGGAACCCTTACCCTTTTAACGAATCTTTATCTTTAAAACAACTGACATCGACCAGTGAGCCTTTCTCACCGCCAAGCAGCACCTGAAATCATCTATGTTGTGTATTTCGTTTGCAAAAATAGTATTTTTTTCTGATACTAACAAATTTTTTGATGATTTATTAATATATTCTAAAAATAAAGCCTTTTTGTAACCCAAACCAACCTTCAAACGTATTATAGTAAAAAAGGAAAATTATGCTTTCTAGAAACGAGCAACTATCTATTATTAACCTTATTAAGAAACAAGTAGTTCCCGCAATTGGCTGTACAGAACCGATGGCCGTGGCATTGTGTGTGGCAAAGGCTACCAAACTACTTGGGAAAACACCGGAACACATTGATTTACGATTAAGCGCTAACATTCTCAAGAACGCCATGGGTGTGGGTATCCCCGGAACAGGAATGGTGGGACTGCCCATTGCCATCGCATTGGGTGCACTGATAGGAAGACCGGAGCTCCAACTGGAGGTGTTGCAGGACTGCAACGAAGAAGCTGTGGAGCGCGGTAAGGCGTATATCGCTGAGAACCGTATCCATATCGCCTTAGAGAAAGACGATGACGACAAGCTTTTCATCAACGTGATTTGTCAGGCCGACGGTCACGAGGCAGAGGCACGCATCAAGACACACCATACCGACTTCGTGTTCCTTCGTAAAGACGGAGAGATTCTACAGGACGGTCTGCTGACAGGTAACAAGGAGCAGGGTAACGGAGAGCAAGATGATGAGCCCCAACTCACACTGCACAAGGTGTATGAGTTCGCTACGGAGACCAACCTTGACGACCTGCGCTTTATCCTTGAAGCCAAGAAGCTCAATGAGGCCGTAGCGAAGAAAGGACTGGAAGAGAACTTCGGTCATCAGTTGGGTAAGACCATGCTGACACCCCTCGGCAGAGGATTCTTAGGCGACGGTATCTTCGCCCATGTGCTCAGTAATACCAGCGGTGCCTGTGATGCCCGTATGGCAGGAGCACTGATTCCTGTGATGAGTAATTCCGGCAGCGGCAACCAGGGTATCTGTGCCACCATGCCAGTGGTGACCTTCGCGGAAGAGAACCACAACAGTGAGGAGGAGCTTATCCGTGCCTTGACCATGAGTCATCTTACCGCTATCTATATCAAGCAGTCGTTAGGATCACTCAGTGCACTGTGCGGCTGTGTGGTTGCCAGCACCGGCAGCAGCTGCGGTATCACTTATCTGATGGGTGGTAACTACGAGCAAGTCACCTATGCGGTGAAGAATATGATTGCCAACCTCACCGGTATGATCTGTGACGGTGCGAAACCGAGTTGTTCGCTGAAGCTCACCACGGGTGTAAGCACAGCGATGCTCAGTGCCATGCTTGCCATGCAAGGAAAGTATGTCAGTTCGCTCGAAGGCATCGTAGATGATGATGTGGACCAGAGTATCCGAAACCTCACCTCTATCGGCAGCAAAGGCATGGATGTGACCGACCGTTATGTGCTTGACATCATGACCCACAAGAGTAATAATAAATAATTCATATAATTTTTTTGATTTTAATACCAAGTATGAAAAGTATCAAGAACATGTTGCTGATCAGTGTGATGGCCTTGATGGCACTCACAGCCTCAGCACAGATGCAGGATCCTGTACATTTCAGTGTTCAACAGAAGCAGGTATCTCCCACAGAGGTACACGTGATCTTTACCGGTAAGATCGATGCCGGATGGCATGTCTATTCCACCGGTTTACCCGCTGACGGCCCTATCTCTGCCACACTGACAACAGAGGCAGCCGAGGGTGCTAAGGCTAATGGTAAACTGATGGCTCAAGGTAAGGAAATCAGCAACTATGATAAGTTGTTTGATATGAACCTGCGTTATTTCGAGAATAACGTCACCTTCGTACAGAAATACCAGGTAACAGGCAAGACCTACCATATCAAGGGATTCCTGGAGTATGGTGCCTGCAACGATCAGAACTGCATGCCTCCCACTCAGGTAGAGTTCGACTACAAGGGCGAAGGTCCTAAGGACGCACCAGAGGCTCAGGAGGAAAAAAAAAGCGATGACGAAAACGCAGCCGATGAGAAAGAAGGCGAGGAGGTAACTGAGAATACCGACAGTATCGCCGCAGCAGCTGCTGTTATTCCTCTCGATTCCACGGAAGTGGAAGGTCTTTGGAAGCCTGTAATTAAAGAGTTACAGGCTTTCAATGGTGGTAGTGCCACCCAGAACCGTTCACTGTTATATATCTTCCTGATGGGACTCTTAGGTGGTCTCGTCGCTTTGTTCACACCTTGTGTATGGCCGATCATCCCGATGACCGTGAGCTTCTTCCTGAAGCGTGCCAAGGACGACAAGAAGAAAGGTATCAAGGATGCCATCACCTACGGTATCTCCATCGTTATCATCTACCTGGCATTAGGTCTTGCCATCACCGCTATCTTCGGAGCAAGTGCCCTCAATGCCTTATCAACCAACGCTATCTTCAACATCTTCTTCTGTCTCCTGCTGGTGGTCTTCGCCCTCAGTTTCTTCGGATGGTTTGAACTGACCCTCCCAGAGTCATGGACCAACAAGGTGGACAGCAAGGCTTCTTCCACAACAGGTTTGCTGAGTATCTTCCTCATGGCCTTCACATTGGCCTTGGTAAGTTTCTCATGTACCGGTCCTATCATCGGCTTCCTGCTGGTTGACTTCGCTACGAGCGGCAGCTTCTGGGGTCCCGCCATCGGTATGTTCGGCTTCGCACTCGCACTGGCATTGCCGTTCACCCTCTTTGCAATGTTCCCCACTTGGTTGAAGAAAGCCCCGAAATCAGGTGGTTGGATGAACATCATCAAGGTAACCCTCGGTTTCATCGAGTTGGCCTTCGCCCTGAAGTTCTTCTCTGTTGCCGACCTGGCTTACGGCTGGCGTCTGCTCGACCGTGAGGTATTCCTCTGCCTGTGGATTGTGATCTTCGGTGCCCTCGGTCTCTACCTGATCGGTAAGCTGAAGTTCCAGAGTGACTGGGAAGGTGGTGAGATGGAGAAGCCCATGCCTGTGATCTGCATCATGGGTGGTCTGGTATCGATTGCCTTCGCTATCTATATGATCCCCGGTCTGTGGGGAGCTCCCTGTAAGGCTGTCAGCGCCTTCGCACCTCCAATGAGCACACAGGACTTCAACCTCTACAAGGCTGAGGTGGTGGAAGCTAAGTATAAAGATTACGAACAAGGTATGGCAGCTGCCAAGGCTCAGGGTAAGCCCGTGCTGATCGACTTCACCGGTTTCGGTTGTGTGAACTGTCGTAAGATGGAGGCTGCCGTATGGACAGATCCAGGTGTATCGAAGATTCTGGAGGATGACTATGTACTCATCTCCCTGTTTGTGGACGACAAGACACCACTCCCCGAGCAGATCAAGGTTACTGAGGAGAATGGTCAGGAGCGTACCCTTCGTACGGTGGGTGACAAGTGGAGTTACCTGCAGCGCTCGAAGTTCGGTGCTAACGCACAGCCGTTCTATGTCGCTATCGACAACGAAGGAAACCCACTCACGGGTTCTGCCGTTTACGATGAGGACATTAACAAATACGTGAAATTCCTGAAGGCAGGATTAGAAAACTATAATAAATAAATTCTCTTCTGAAGAGGTGGATGTCAAGCATATCCACCTCTTTTTTTGATATCATCCAACAACTGGGCATACAGAGGATTGAAGCGTAGCACTTCTTCATTACCTGTCAGGATGAGTTGCTTACGTGCCCGTGTAAGCACAACATTCAGTTTACGGTCGATAACCTTACCATCCTCCACAAAACAGTTGGCAGTAAGGAACTCCAGCTGATACCTGTTCTGTATCGTGAAAGAATAGATGATCACATCCCGCTGACTACCTTGGTAACGCTCCACTGTATCGATGCTCACCTGCATCAGAGCATCGATATCCAACGCCTCTATCTCCCTTCGGATGACTGCTATCTGGTTACGGTAAGGTACGATGACACCCACGGTCTTCACCGGATCAAACGCCGGTCCGCATTCGTGATACACCTTGATGAGTTGTTCGCAAACAATCTTCGCCTCAGCGATGTTCACCTGACTGCCATGACCTTCCATCTTACAGTAGGGAGATGGGAAGAACAATATACGGTGAGCCACCGACTGATCCTCCTGATGCGGTAAAGGCACAGGCATGAGTTGTTCACGTGCATAGAACATCCGGTTCGGAAAGGCAGCAATCTCCGGATGCATACGCCCTTGTCGGCGTAACACTCCTACGAAAGCCTCCCTGCCAGCCTGACGCTCTACATGAATCAACCGTTCAAAGAGAGAGTTTCGACAGTCGGTAAGTCCGATCTCACGCAAGAGCGGATGGTCCACGAGGGTATCCTCCGGTCGTTGTACCACTACGGCAGGTAATTGTTTATAATCACCGATCAACACAAATTTCTGTACGTTGACGAGCAGTCCCACCAAGTTAGGTTCAAGGATCTGACTGGCCTCATCGATGATAGCCACATCGAAAGTCTTCAGTCGGAAGAGAAAAGGACGCGATTGGAACATGGAGGTGGTCCCCACGATAACCTGTGTGTTAACCAGCAGTTGTCTGATGGTATCCAGACGGGGATTGTTCTTCACCACCTCCTTTAACAGATACGGGTGGAAACGTTCATCACAACTGTATGACTGTCCGACACGTATGAAGGGTATCTGCGCATCCAGGAGCATGGCACAAATCTCATCCACTGCACGGTTGGTGTACGCCATCAAGAGGAGATGCAAACCATCAGCCCGGCATTCCTCCACCATGTACCGGAGCGCCATACTCGTCTTACCCGTCCCCGGAGGCCCGATCAACAGGTAATAGTCAAGCGCCTGCTTCATGCCCTTGAGTATCTCATCATAGGCAGGATGGTAAGCGTGAGACAGTTGTCGGCTGCTGTCAATCCTCGGTGCCCGCTGTGCCAGGAGCAGCTGTCGTTTCTCTATGGGTGCATTCAGGAAGGCATACATCCCTCTCGTGGAATTGCTCACGGTGACATCCGAAGAGGCATGCTCCACGGCATAACGTTCTTCATCATCAGGTATCAACAGATGCGGGTTCTGCTGCCCGTTGCTCAGCACGACCACCACCCTATCGCTATATAACTCCTTGATATTCCCTTTGAAAAGAATGTGCTCCCTGACATCGGGTATCTTGTCTTTCGGATAAGCATAGAGATACACCTGATCACCCTGGCGGAAATTGGGAAGGAAGTCGGCAGCGAGCTCCTCTGCATGGATCGATAATGTGATGGTATCATAACCATTCGCCGATGAACTGCATTGACGGTCGATAACACGCAGTCCCATGAGGATATTCCCCGTCTCAATCTTCTCATTGAGCGGCATGTTCCACAGATCCGCACCACAGGTGTTCACGCCCTCATACAGTCCGAGTTTACTCACACGCTGCTCCCGGTAAACGAAGGTCATCATCGTGGTGAAATACGCTTTCTCCAAAGGATCCAACTGATGCAGGATACTTGTGACACCTTCTATTTGAGGAAGAAGATATGCCAGATAGAATCGGTCGCACTTACCATTGATATTCAACGTGTCAGGATGCAGCTGCTCCAACGCCTGCTCCATGCCATCATCGGCAACAGACAGTTCCTGAGCCACTATCTGGTTACGCAGCATGAGAGCCTCCTGGAAAAGTCGCTGATAGAAAGCCACAACGACCAGTCCTTCCTTCGGGGGATACTTGCTATATAGCAGTCGGGTATCTATCGTCTCTCTGTCCAGGTGGAAGTTGCGTCGTAACACTCCGTAATACAACAACAACTGCACGAAATGAGGCTCCAGCTGATAACTGCCGTAATTGTTGGGCCGTTGCCGTTCGATATTGATATTCCGTCCTGCCTTCTGTTCTACCAACAGTTTGAAATCAGTTGTCATCAAGTCAACACGCCCTTGTAACCCCAGTTGCTCACAGACAAAAGAAGGTTCGAGGATGACTTTATCCACTGAAAAGTCATTGTTTCCATCTCCAAAGAGTTGTTCCACCACCCCACGGATGTTTGTTGACTGTACGGTTGCATCTCTTTTAAAGCGTTCGCCATTGAAATCGTTACACGTACAGAACTCCAGGGCATTCGACTGAAAGAAGTTTTTCAGCGTGTCATTCACAGAGAGATGTCGCAGGTTAATGATATCATCGAGAGCCTTACCCGCAAAGTTTCCCAACAGCGTGGCATAGGTGTTCACTCGCGGGGTGATCCTGCCCAACAGATACTGCAGGGGGTGATGGCCATAATCCTTGAAACAAGCTGCCACACTACTGATATCCACCAGGAAGTCGGGCTCCAGGATGACATATCTCGGGAAGATCCTCTCCCCATCGCTCTTTGCCTCGAGGATATTCAGTTGCATCCCTTTACGCAACAACGGCTGGAGATGCTGCAGGTGCGGAGCTTGGTAGTCGATGGTTATCTCACCGCTCACCTTACCCTGTTCTGCTTCTGCCGTGATGGTTGCCTCATCAAACTGCTGTACGATGCATCGCAGATAATCATAGCTGATATTCTTGGGAGTATCGAAAGGTCTGTTCTTACTCGGAATCAGCAGTTGTATATCGCTGGGAACAGTCGTTTGAAAGACCTTTGAGATTAACACACTGAGGGCTCTGATGTCGTAGAGGAAGAGTTGTACGGACAAGGGGTTTTCCGGGTGATTACTATGCTGACGCATCTCTTGTATCGCCCGTTTTTCTGTTGCCGGAAGATGAAAATGATTACAGAGGAAGTCAACCTGTGAGAAGAGATTACCGAAGGCGAGGGAGGTATCACGGATACCCTCATGGCAGGTGAGTATCAGTAGTTCGTGAACGTTCCTGAGCGCATCAGCAGGGACAACAGAATCACTGTCGGCAGTCACTACCGACTCCAACAACCCGCGTATTGCCTCAAACAATTCCACGGCACTGATATTGCTTTCCAACCCTTCCAAATCAATTATTAATTATTATCTATTAACTATTAATTCCCCATCACTGTCCACCCAACCTACTGAAATACTCGATGATCTCCTCCCAGGTCTTGAAGGTATCACTGCCGAAATGCAGGTGCGTGCCCATAAAAGCATCCTTCATCGTAGCAGAGGGATCAATCAGGTAATCCCCATATAGCAACCCTTTTTGCTGTGTGAAGATCAGATGTCCGTAGGCTGGTACGTTGATAATCTCTCGCATCGCCTCCTGCACCTTTTTATAATACTCCTGCTCATAGTCGGGTGCAGACGCCACGATATACAGGTTATAGTGCTCCAACAAATAACGAAAACCCTTGCGTGCACTCGACAGTTGGTGCCCCTGCTCATCACAGAGTGCCTCGATACTGATATAGATGATCGGTCGCTCCCTACCCTCCTGTTTATCATCAATCCATCGGATCACGGGTATCACACTGTTGATGAATATACTGTCATCCATCCGATGCTCCCCGTGGAAGGAGATGGCTTGGGTATAATGCTGTTGGAAGAGGGGCATCGTACGCACCAAGGGATCGGCATCCCCGAAGAGCCCCCACACCCGCTGCTGTTCCTCGTCAGTGACATGAGCAAAGCACTGTTCCTGAACATTACGGTATTCCTTGACTATTGCCTTCGTGACGATAAACTCCTGCACACCGTCTTGCCGTGGGTTCTGGAATATCTGCTTGCCAATCATCCCATGGGCACCCATCGTGTCGGCTATCTCAAAGGCAGGGTTTACCAGAATACGGTCGTAGCCATACAACTGTTCGGCATACATACCTCCCATCGAGGTACCTACAATCAGGTCGGGCTGATGCTCCTGCACTTTCTCCTTCAAGAGAGCGATTGCCTCATGTGGGTCAACGGGCAGGTCATAGGCAACAGTATTAGCTTGTGGTAGCATCGTACGGAAACGGGTTACCGTGCCACTTTGTGCGGAAGAGGCAAAACCATGCACATACATAATGGTTTTATCTGCCATCAGATCGGGATATATTTGGGGGAGGGTACTCATAATTTAAAAAAAATAGATATTATAGTGACTATAGATATAATAGGATTTATAGAGAGTATCGGAGGGGATTTAAGGTAGGATTTTTGTTGAATATTCGCCGGTAATGAGGTTTAGGGATGCATGATAGGGAGTGCCGTCAGGATCCTGGGTTTTCAAAAACAGGTGATTCTCCTTAACGGTGATATGAGTCTTCTTTGCCAGGCGTACTGTCTGTTGGGCATCAACACCCGAGAAATACACCGTGGCTTTACCTTCTCCAGTTAGCACACGGGTATAGATGGAATTAACCACTTTCTTTTCACCGAAGCGATAGTTATGGTTACCTATCACTGCTATGGTATTATCGATATTGAACCAGTTGTCTGCCTGCTGTATTTCCCGCTCCTCTTTGGTAAAGGGATCGAAAGAGAATGCCATATAGGCAGGACGGTTCATCACGATGACCGCATTACCGGGTGTTGACCATATCAAAAAGGGTTCTCCGTCGATCCTCCCGCTCACCGTCCATGCATTACCATCTGTCTTGATCATCGGCTTCTCAGGAAACGATTGGGGTTCCCCAACGAGATTCCCTCCGAAACCTTTTTTGTAAGGGATCATAATCTTACTGCCTTCCACCATATTAGGCACGATACAACCCGAGAAATTCTTCAGTCCCTCGCTCCATGACAGACAGGTAAACCGTTCTTTCGTCATGGCTCTCACAAGATGCTGACAGGGGAAAATCTTAGCAGTTGCATGGCGCTGCCGGAAATCCTCCCAACTGCTGGGTATCACTTCCGCCAACTGCAAAGGTTCTCCACTGTCGTATTCAACCATGGAATGATAGTTCTCCAGACTCATTTCATCGGTGGAGAAGAGACAGTGCAGCATGAGAGTCATCATCACCCGATGGGCTGTAACACCCATCCTACGGGCTCCGATATCCGCATTCAACAGATAACGGCCATCTCCGGTAGTCGCCTGGCGAAGCAATAACTGGTCCAGACAACGACGTTCCAACATCAGAGCATCTCCATTCCGCATGATCGTGGCCATGGCAGCATAAGCAGGCAACTGATCATAGAGAAACATACTCCAGTCGTTTCCGTTAGGCATCGCCAGTTCTCCATCCACCAGCGCTAATTGTGCCAACACCTGCTCCCACACCTCTTTCCAATGCCAGGTGAGTGAGCGGTGAAGACGGATATCAGAACGGTGATCCAAATAGTAGGTTGCAAGAATACTCTCTGCCTGTTCCTGCATCACCACATTCTGATACGAGGTATGGAAATAACGGTGATTCTGAAGGGTGAAATCAGCAAAAAGGTTTGTGCCGGCATACCATTCGCATACCCGTTTGCCATCCACCATAGTCATGTCATCCGCATCCGCATCTACGGTATAACCATTCAGTCCATAACGGATCATCGCCTCATGCCACTGGTCAGCATGGGGATGCATTGGATATTTACTGCATGCCACGGCAAGCACATTAGCCTCCCAACCGTTCTCCTCTGCTTTTGTATCACCCAGATAACCATGTGGCACGGGACGCGACAATTGATAGTCAGCCTCACTCGCTATCACCTTGAACAGGCACAGGGCATCCTCCTCATCAGTAATCTCCGACAGAAGATCTTCTGCCATAGCCATGCTGAGAACCCATAAAGAACTCTCCCACTGATGATGCCATTTCTCTTGTGCATCTAGGTAAGTACCCCAGTATTTCCCATCAGTACATCTTTTCTGTCTTACGGTATGATGTGTACTGTAACCATACCGTAAAGCACGGAGCGCCATCCTTTGCAGATCCTCTTTTGCAACTCCCTGAGGAAGTTTGATGGAGTATTGTGGATCCCCATCGTCAAGCCAATCATATAGGAAGGCACATACCATCGCCATGTCAAGGTTGGTACGTACCCCGTCTTCATTACTCTTTCCCGCATCGGTAGCCTTGAAATACCCTACCCTCTTACCGCTTTCATTCACACCCGCATCCACATAAAGGGAGGTGGCATATTGCGTAAAGTCAGCCAACGACTGCATACCTTTCACGATGATATACCGGTCATCGACACCTCTTGCCGTCAGGAAAGAAGGAAGTATCATGAATAAAGCCAACAGAAGAACCGTCGCCGATAAGCCCGTATGATACCTGTATGCATTCATCTCATCATCTTTTTATTCCACTTCTCCAAACGGTTGTATTCCTTTTTCGTTATCCACAGGAAAGAACCATGCTGTGGAGCTTTCACTCCTTGGATATCCATGGGATCATGGAAATTACGCAGATATTGGTCGGCCTTACAGATACGGTAATGCTTGGGTTTTGAGGAATATTCTATATACCCTACTTGCCATGTATCCTCACCGATCAGTTGGAAGGCAGAAGGTCCTTCGCATTTCTTCTTTCCTTCAAAGTCAACATAATCGCTCTCATCAGGTTCCGGCCAAGGACCTGTCAGCACCTTTGAAGAAGAAGTGAAGATACCGGGCTTACCACCTTCTTTCTTAATCATCAGATGATACATCCCGTCACTCTTCAACCAGTTGATATCGGTATCTATCGTGGCATATCCCCAGTCGATCAACAAACGAGGCTTCGTCAGTTTCGTAAAACTCTTGTCGGCATAACTGTAGAAGATTCGGTCGTATTTGTCTTCTTTCTCGTTCAACAACGAGTAATAGATAAAGTAACCACCTTGTTCTCCGTCAGGCCACACGTAGTCGGCATCCCACATAATCTGTGGCGCCCATACCCTGCAAATCTTCGAATAGTCCTTATAGAAATCAGGCGCTTCAGGATCGCAGAAGATAGCCGGTCCTCTACGGAAATCGAAAGTGACGGATGTCCAGTGTATCAGGTCCTTACTCTTCAGCAGGTTCAATCCATAGTTAAACCACTGATGACTGTTCTTCACGCACATATCCGTGGTGGTCATCACAAAACCTTTACCATGATAGGCACGGGTGATGTAAGCATCGCGTGAGCCTCCCTCTATACCATTCAGTTTTTTCGTATCATAGACAGGTTTTCCATCCAACAAATCGTGAAACACCTTACCATCCTTACTCAAAGCAAAGGATGTCCACTCCCCCTCATCACTCATGTGACAATAAAGATAACCATACGGCTTATCCGTCTGTATAATTCCCTGTGAATAACCGAATGACGACCCTAAAACGAACAATATGCTTATCAGTAGCTTTCTCATATCTCTCTATTTTTATTATTTGGCAAAAATACACAAAAATATTGAGATTACCTTTTCATCGGGAGAAAAATTAGAATCCCATTATCACTTGTCATACAAGTCGAATGAAACAAGAATCATAAAAAATGAGATAAAAATACTATTATCATCTCTTCTTTTTTACTATTTTTGTAAAAATATCAGGAAAAATTGTGATTGAATATGAAGCACTGTTATTATTATGTCTCTTTGTCTTTGATGATTCTGCTGACTGGTTGCCATTCAGTATCTTTAGACAAATGGCCAGAGGGGAAGGACCCTGCGACCATCGGTTTGTTGGTTGCTAACCGTTTTGTAAAGAGTCCCCATAATAGTTTCCGACCGCCGCAACCTCCCAAATCCATTACTTATCCAGAGGTTTGTGCATGGTATGGGGCATTGAAATATGCTGAAGTTACCGGAAACCATGAATTAAGCAAGCTTTTGGAAGATCGCTTCCTGCCGTTCTTTGGGAAAGAGAAACACCTGGTGCCACGTCCCTATCATGTGGATTATTCTGTTTTTGGGACAATTCCTTTGGAGATGTATTTGCAGACAAAAGACCAAAAATACTTCGATATGGGTATTCGCTTTGCAGATGCCCAATGGTCAATACCTTCAGATTCTAGTCAGAAAGTGAAAGAAAAGTATCAGACCTTTTTGGACAAAGGACTCACCTGGCAGACCCGTTACTGGATAGATGACATGTTTATGATCACTATGGTGCAGTCGAAAGCCTATGAGGCTACGCAGAATGCAGAATATATCAACAGAGCTGCTCACGAGATGGTAGTCTATTTAGACACCCTTCAGCGCGATAACGGACTCTTCTATCATTCACCAGACGCACCCTTCTTCTGGGGGCGTGGAAACGGTTGGATGGCTGCCGGAATGACAGAACTGCTCAATAAGCTTCCTCCCA
>JAEEZP010000199.1 GCA_016291915.1 Prevotella sp.
CTGCCCGACTCTCTCGACCTGTGTTCTATCTGGGGTGGCGGTATCCCTCCAAAAGAGAATACCCAACTGTGGGAAGACCTTCGCTTTACGCAGAAGGTGAAAGGTACCAAGATGCTCTATGTGGCTATTGTTCGTCTGGGTGCCGAGGATGACTCTCACGACTTCAAGCAGGTGCTGAATGAAGGTCTTGCCATGCCGGAGGGTGAAGCACGTGAAGCCAAACTGAAAGAGGCCATTGATATGTATGCTTACTATTATCTGGATCAGGTCTTCGAGAACGACCTTGACGGTTTCGATGCCGACTATGAACCGGATGGTGACTTCCTCAGTGGCAAATATTTCACGATGTTCATCCAGAAGCTGGGTGAGTATATGGGTCCCAACCCCAACCAGTCGAAGGAGGATCGTCTGAAACTGATTCAGGAGCGTTATGGAAAAGATGTTACCGATACGAATAAACTGCTCTGTATCGATGTCTATGGACGTGATGCTGATAAGGAGTGTGAACCCTATATCAACTATTACCTCATTCAGAACTATGGTGGTGGTACACCGTACGTACGTCAGAACTTCCCCGTAGAGAAACATGTCTTCTGTGTTAACTGGGGTGACGACTGGCCCACCGACGGTACTAAACTGTATAATCAGGCCCGCTGGAAGCCTGCTACCGGCAGAAAAGGCGGTTTCGGCGCTTTCTATGGACAGCGTGATTACTTCATACACGAATATAATCCGGAACCTTATTACCGATTCCGTGAGTGTATCCAGATCCAGAATCCAGCGGTATATTAATTCATTAACGTTTAAGAATCATTAAGATGAAAAAATATATTTATTTGTCATTGGTACTTTTGATGGGCTTTGTGGCATCATGCTCTGAGGCACCTGATTACAGCGATAAAGTGTTCCTGACAGGTACGCTGAGCAATGATAAAATCAACTTTAATATCTTCGGTACCACCAGTACTGGTATTACGGTTACTTCTACCGCAAAGACCGAGACTGATATCACAGCCAAGGTGGTTCCCGCACCAGAGATGCTCGATGCGTATAACGAGAAGATGGAGCGTAACTATCAGGTTCCTCCAACAGAGAGCTATTCGGTAAATACGGATGTGGTGACAATAGAGGCTGGAAAGTCAATCTCTACACCTGTTGTAATCACCGCTCATGCCGACAAACTGAAAGACGGTGTGGCATATTGTCTGCCTATCACCATCCAGTCGTGCAACGGACAGGGTATCCTCGAGGCTTCTCGTACTGCCTATGTGGTGTTTACAAAGGTAATAGAGACGAAGGTGGCCCAGATGAACGGTGGTGCTTACTTCGACATTCCGAGTTTCAATACACGTGATGGTGGTGACTTGTGGGCACTCAATGCACTGACATTGGAGTGCAAGGTTCGTCCTTCACGCTTGTCATCTTCTCTGGCAGAAAGTTCTATCAACCCGATCATGGGTAGTCATGAGAGTCTGCTGCTGCGCTTCGGTGACGGTTCAAACATCCCCGCTAACAAACTGAATTTCGCAAAGGTGTCTATCGGAACAGACTACCACCCAGATAACAAGCCACACTATGAGTCAACCTTCGAAGAAACTTTCGAAAATGACCAGTGGTATCATATCGCAGTGGTGTACGATGGCAGTAAGGTGAAGTTCTATCTGAACGGAGAACTGAAGATTGAGAAAAACACCACTGGTGGTCAGATCAACTTGGCCATGTCGTATGGCGGTCATGGTTGGGATGATACCTTTGCAATTGGTCGTAGCTACGGTACACACTGGACCTACAAAGGCTGTATCAGTGAGGTGCGTATCTGGAACAAGGCTCGTTCGGTTGCAGAGATCCAGGATGGTGTTTGCTACGTAGATCCTTCTTCCGATGGACTGGTTTCTTACTGGCGTTTCAACGGTGAGTTGCAGGATGATGGTAAGGGTGGAAAATATGTACGTGATGAGACTGGTCATGGACATGACGCTATTCCGACAGGAACCATCAACTGGGTAGAAAACCAGAAGTGCCCGTTCTAATACCAAGTTAACAATATAAATTTTGAATCGATATGAAATTAAAGAATATATTCCTGTTTTGTGGTGCAGTGCTTTTCGGAGCACTGACACTCACAAGCTGTAGCGATGATGAGACATACGATTTCGAAGGTGTGACAGGTACCCGTATCTACATGGATGGAACAATGTCTGTTTCAAATTCTAACATACTGAAAACCCCTGTGGGAATCGTAGGAACCTTTGACGGCGTGGTAAACCTGAAGAGTACCAGTCTTGTTTCAGATAATGTAACGGCACAGATTACTTATGATGACAGTTATGTGGATGTGTATAATGCAGCTAATAACACCGATTATAAGAAGTTGCCGGCCGGATCGATCTCTTTGGATAAGACAACACTCACGATTACTCCCGAAGCCACAGTATCTGAGAATTCCAAGATAAGCTTCAATCTTGACAATGTGTCTCAGTTGGTTAACGGTGAGGCTTATCTCATCCCTGTCGTGCTGACAGAAGTGAAAGGTACTGATGTAAGACTGGCTCGTGATGAGAAATACCGCGTAAGGTATTTTGTACTTAACTATTTGGAGACGAACTCCCTGATCAATGATGAGGCCACCAGTATCACAGGAACAGCAGCTGATCTTGCCTCATTCACTTGTATCCAGGCAGAGAACCTTAACATAGATGAGTACATGTCATTTGCATCTGCTACAGGATGGTACAGACAGTGGAGTGTCACACCGGCAAGATCATCCAGTGCCTCGTTTACACTTGATATGGGCAGTACACGTAAGGTTTCTGCATTCTATATTCAAAACTATGTGATGACGGATGCATACGTGGAAATCAGCAATGATAATACCACATGGACAGAGTTGGGACATACAAATGACCACAACTATGTCATCGACTACAGCACATATAATTACGCATGGGTGCTCTACGCAAGTATTCCTGCCCGTTACATCCGTTTCTCTATGACTTTAAATCCAGATCATATGTACTGGAATTGGGGTTATGGCATTGTAAGTTCTCTGGATATCTACTTGGATGAATAAAGGCTTGAATACAATTAAATAATCTTTATAGATTGGTTTAGTAGTTAGTTAATCAGTTATGTATTGTCACTGCTGCTCCCTTCATCGGGGGCAGCAGTTTTTTCTATGTATCATCCCTCCTTGTTCAGTCCATAGGGTGTCTTGATACGGTGTTGCTCCCGTGTTTCCTTACGTATCTGATTGTTTAGCTTCCATGCTTCCTCATTGACATACGGACGGTTGTGGTCCAGGTGCAGGACGATGGCGGAGTAACGTATCTGACGGGTGCGGATACCCATGTTCATCAGTCGCTCACCTAACTCACGGTCCTCCCCACCATACTGCATACGCTCATCAAAACCGTTGACAGCCAGCAGGTCAGTGCGCCACCCGCTGGAGTTCATGCCGTTCCAGGTGGCATGGGTGGGGGTGATCGTATTCATCAGTTGGGAGAACCACCTTTTCTGTATCAGCTTGGTGGATTTCCAGTTGTGTGGCTGACCGTTGCTGAAGAGCCACTGTCTTTGGAAGGCTCTTCCGCTGCGGATATCATCTTCACTGATCATCTCACTGACAGGCATCGATAACTTATAATAGCCACCCGACAGCAGATAACCCCGTCGTGCCATCCGCTCATGGGTAGCGATGAAGTCAGGCCGTGGCACACAGTCCTGATCGGTGAAGATCAGGTAATCGGCAGTAGCCTTGATCAATGCTTTGTTCAGAATGGTTGTCTTCCGGAAACCTTTATCCTCATGCCATACATGTTGCAGCGGCAGTCTGTCGGCAAACGATGCTATCAAATGCCGCGTATCATCGGTAGAGCCATCATCGGCTATGATGATCTCATCTGCCTTCCTTTGTTGATAACAATAGCCCCACAGCGTTTTCTCCAACCACTTCGGGTTGTTGTATGTCGATATGATTACTCCGATGGTCATGTGCTAATTCTTTTTCTTCGGCAAAGATAATCGAAAAGGGAATAATCTCCAAATAAAACACGTCAATAAAGAAAAAATCGCTCTTCCTTACATTACCTTTGGCGAAGAATATCGTCTGTTAATAAAGGATTATAATCAAAACAATCGACTATGCAAAAGAAAATAACAACACTGATGCTGATGGGGTTGATGTTCTTGCTGACTGGACAGGAGGCAATGGCGGGTAACCCATGGAAAGAGATGAAGAAAGTGCTGAAGGAGATTAAGGATCCGGTATTCCCTGACAGAGACTTCCTGATAACGGATTACCACAATGGGAAAGACACCTTATATACCGCGGCTATCCAGCGTGCCATCGACGACTGCTCTGCACGTGGCGGCGGTAGGGTGGTGATCCCCGACGGCGTCTTTAAGACCGGTCCGCTGCGTTTGAAGTCAAACGTCAACTTGCATCTCTCAGACAATACGAAGTTGCTCTTCACAACTGATGTGCGACTGTATCCGCTGGTGCTCACCCGTTATGAGGGTATCGACTGTTACAACTACCAGCCACTCATCTATGCCTATGAGGAGACGAATATTGCACTTACCGGCAAGGGAACACTTGACGGACAGGCTGATCGTAGTAACTGGTATAGTCCTACCTTATCTCCGGGACGACTGAATGCTGACGGTAGCCGTACTCCTGGAAAAGATGTGCTCTTCCA
>JAEEZP010000200.1 GCA_016291915.1 Prevotella sp.
ACTTGTCTGTCGCTTGTCAACCCCGTTCAGAGGCGAAAGCGGATGCAAAGGTACAACTATTTTCCGAACCGCCAAAACTTTTAAGGGAAAAATTTAGCATTAAAACGAAAATTCTTCCAAAATTGATTTATGTCAAACAAAAACAACGGGAAGACAGGGCGTATACCTTATTATATATAATAGTTTAGAGTCTAGAGTTTAGGGGTTAGAGTGTAGAGTGTAGAGTGTAGAATGTAGAATGTAGGGTTGGAAATGGAAAATGGAGTAAACTAACGACTCGTCTACTTGTCTTGTCTTATTATATGACATACTAAGGAAATTAACCGGAGAAGACTAGTACAGACACTGGAGATACTTAGTATTTGTACTATGAAAAGCAGATATCAATCATTCAACACAGTAAAAAAATGTTTTTATTTATTACTCATTATTTGTTATTCAAATAAAAATGAGTCAAATAAAAAAGTAATAAAAATACTGAATATATTGAGAATTATAATACACTGTATTTCAAAGTATTAGTTATTTCGTTCCAACCAATAAACAAATAAAAAAGTCAATAATCGTGTTGTTTTAGTTATTTGTTACTGTTTCATAATTTGGGTTTTCTTTGTTTTTTCTTTCGGAAAAATTTGGATTATTTTCGAAAACTATATATATTTGCAAAAATTTTCTGATAATATCTTACATTTACCATTATAACTATTAACAAATCTAAAAAATCATGAGCATGAAAAAATTATTCAAGCAATTGAGTTTTAGCTTGAAGAAAACTACTCTGTTTTTTTGCATGTCTGTTTTCGTTGGTATTCCAGCAATGGCAAATGCCAATAACAGTGTAACAGAGAATCAGAGTGTTCAGCAAGCGCGCTCTATCAAGGGACATGTCGTTGATGAGAACGGAGAGCCTATGATTGGTGTTACTGTTATCATTAAAGGTGTGAACGGTGGTGCTATCACCGACCTTGATGGTAACTTCACTATTAACGTACCAGCAGGCAAAAACGCCCTGGAGTTAAGTTACACCGGTTACAAATCTCAGTCGGTCAACATCTCTGGTAAAAACAACGTAACTGTTAAGATGGAACCCGACATGATGGGCCTTGATGACGTGGTGGTCATCGGTTACGGTACAATGAAGAAACGTGACCTGACCGGTAGTGTATCATCCGTCAAGAGTGAGGAGATCGTGAAGACACCTACTGTGAACGTCATGGAAGCAATCCAGGGTCAGGTAGCCGGTTTCGACATCACCCGTACGATGGGTGAGTTGGGCGACCACACAACCCTGACCATTCGTGGTAACCGTTCTATCTACGGACAGAACGATCCGCTGTTTATCATTGACGGAATGGAAGGATCATTTGATGCTGTCAACCCAAATGACATCGAATCGGTAGAGGTTTTGAAAGATGCCTCTTCAACAGCAATCTACGGTTCTGCAGGTGCTAACGGTGTTGTGTTAATCACCACCAAGAACCCGCAGAAGGGAAGATTCCAGGTAAACCTTGATGCATATTATGGTGTGAACAAAGCCACATCATTCCCAAAACTGAATACTGGCGATGATTACATCAATTTCCGCCGTGAGGCAGCAAAGACTGCTGGAATTTGGAGCAGTCCTGCTGATGATGAGAAAATCTGGCCAGCTTACATGTGGCCACTCATCCAGAACAACCAGTGGGTAGATTGGTTTGACCTTGCAACACAGACTGGTACCACCCAGAACTACAATGTGTCAACAAACTACTCAAATGACAAGGTAAGCTCTTATTTCTCATTGGGTTATAATAACACAGAGGGTATCACTCGTGACGAGCAGATGAAACGTTACTCTGCACGTGCCAAGATTGACTTCACTCCTAACCGCTACGTTAATTACGGTTTGAATCTCTATGCACTGTATCAAGATTACGACCACATGAACGGTCGTCTGTGGAATCGTGTTATCTGTACTCCTCCATTAGGAACACCGTATGATGAGGACGGCAACATGGTGCTTTTCCCTGTAGGTGGCAACACGTCAGATATCAACCCATTACTTGACCTTAACAAGGGTGAATATGTAAGTAACACGAAGACACTCACTGTGATGCCTCAGGCATACTTTGAGGTGAAACCATTCACCGGTCTTTCTTTGAAGACGATACTCGGTGGAACATTCAGCAACTCAGATAAGGGAGTATTTGCAGGTAAAGATTCTTTCGTAGGTCGTGAGTCAAAGACTGAAGGTTCTAAGAGTAATACCTTTACCTACAACTACCAGTGGCAGAATATCCTGACATATAGCTTCAAGCTCGGTGACATTCATGATTTTGTTATTACCGGCATTACAGACTGGCAGAAGAACCGTCGTCAGTTCGGAGAGGGGAAAGTGAACGGCTTTGATGAGAGCAGTTATTCCTTCCATAACCTTGGTGCAGGCACAGGAGTACCTGTTTTAAGCTCCAGCTACGTGCAGAGTCAGACGATGAGTTATGCAGCCCGTTTGAACTATAATCTGTTGGGACGCTACCTCTTCACCTTGAGCGGACGATGGGATGGTTCATCTATGTTGGCAGAAGGAAAGAAATGGGATTTCTTCCCGGCAGCAGCCTTCGCATGGCGTATCAGCGACGAGGCATTCATGGAAAGCACCAAAGACTGGTTGTCTAACCTGAAACTCCGTCTGAGCTATGGTGTTACCGGTAATGCAGGTGCTGCAGAGTATGCGACACTCGACTACTCACGTACAGGTAATATCGGATTCCAGGATGTCAGTCAGCCTTACAGCGGATACTCACAGTATATCGCTAACCTCGACTTAGGATGGGAAAAGTCAACGATGATTGACGTAGGTCTTGACGTGGGTCTTTTCAACGGTCGTGTAGAGATTGTAGCTGACTGGTATAAGACCAAGACCAAGGACCTGCTCTTCGAGCGCAGTCTGCCTTATGCTACCGGTGGTTATGGCAGCAACACATTTAAGATCTGGAGTAATATCGGCAAGACTGAGAATACCGGTTTTGAGTTAGCTATCAACAGCCGTAACATCGTAACCAAGGACTTCACCTGGACTACAGCCTTTACCTTCGCCACCAACAAGGAGAAGATCGTGAAGACCACCAGTGAGACACCGTTGCAGTTCGGCGACTACTATCTCGTAATTGGTGAGCCCGTACATACTTATTATATGTATAAGTATGACGGTATCTGGGGAACAGCACAGACAGAAGAAGCAGCCAAGTACGGTGCAAAACCTGGACAAATCCGTGTTGTTGACAAACCAGATGAAAACGGAGAAGTTGACGGAAAGATCAATGCCAGTGACTATTTCGTAATCGGACATACAGATCCCGACTGGACCGCAGGTATGACCAATACCTTCTCTTTCAAGAATTTTGATTTCAGCTTCCAGCTGATTGCCCGTTGGGGACAGATCTTCCGTAACGGACTTACCGGATGGTATCGTCTCGACGGTCTGACACCACAGCCTTCTGTTTGCGACTATTGGACACCAGAGAATCAGAATGCACGTTATCCGAGACCTGACTATAATGGCAGCCAAGACACCTATCAGGGCAACGGAACCTCATCACTCAACTATTTCGACGGTTCTTACCTGAAGGTGAAGAATATTACATTAGGATACACTCTGCCTAAGAGCGTGATAAGACCTGCACACATACAAAATGCACGCATCTATGCAACAATCAGCAATCCGTTCATCTTTGCTAAGGACAGCTATCTGAAAGACTACGACCTGGAGAAGGGTGGTGACGACGACAATGCTCCACTGACCAAGCAGTTCGTAATTGGTGTAAACGTAACATTCTAACATCATAACAAGACAAACAATATGAAAAAGATATATTTATATATGGCCATCGCAGCATGCACCGTTGTTGGAACAATGAGCAGCTGCAGTCTTGAAGAAGAGAATCCCTCTGCCATCTCCACCTCACAGGAGTGGACTACAGCAGCCGGATATGAGAAGCTTGTCAACGGATGCTACTTCGACTTGGTACGTATCATCTACGGACAGGCTGAGGACACCTATATCATCTCTTCCGAAGCCGGTACTGATATCTGGCAAGATGTCAATGGCGGCAATAAAGGAAACTGGAGTAAAGCACTTATCTATTCCAACGACTTCGGAGCAAGCACCTCTATGTTCCACGAGGCATACAGTGGATTCTATGGAACACTGAGCCAGTGTAATGCGGCTATTTCCTATGCAGACAAAGTACAGGGACTGAGTGAGGCAGAAAAGAATGCGCTTGCTGCCGAGGCTCACTTCCTTCGCGCACATGTACTCTATAATATTGTAGAATACTGGGGTGGTAAGTATCTGCCATTGGAACCGACAAGTTCTCCCGTGACTAAGTTGTCTATGAGCACCGTGAATGAGTTCTATGATGCTATCATGGCCGACCTCGACTTCGCCAAGCAACATCTGCCTGTATCACAAGCCGTTTACGGTCATGTGACACGCGCCGCTGCTTATCACCTCGATGCAAAGGCTGCCCTCACCTACTCTACCTATACCGATGGTTTAGGTAACTGTGAGGCTATCGACAATGCCAAGAAGGACGAACTGCTGCAGAGAGCAAAGCAGTCAGCTGACTATCTGATCAGCAATGCATCTTCACTTGGTGTACGCCTTTACAACAACATCGAAGAAGTATTCGATGAGAAAAATAACAAGACCAATGCCGAGGCACTCTTCGTGATCACCCACAGTAGCATCCAGGCATTGAATCCACGTGGTAACTACTATAACCGCTCATGGAAGCACTGGGATAGCTATAACAATGCCAACGATGGTATTGGAATGTCAGGAATGACTCCAACCTACGATCCTGTTAAGACAGTTAACGGTGACAACTATCGTCTGGCCAAAGGTAACTGTTATATGACACCTTCCAAGTACATGTTCGATCTCTATGGTGAAAAAGACGGTCGTTACAAAGCATTCTTCATCGACACATGGTATATCAACAAACCTAACGATGGAAATGTTTATAAATGGACATCAACGGATGCCCATCGATTCGGTCTAAGTGAAAGTCGTGTAGGCAATGCTGCCTATAACATCAACAAAGGTGACACAGCTATTTACATTGCTCGCGGAAAGAATTTGACACAAGCACAGCGCGAAGCTCTCCGTTATGGCTCTTACAACTTAGAGGATAACTTCAAAGATCCTGCTAATCCAGGTAAGTGTTTCCCCACTCTGCGTAAGAACCTCTGCACCAACCTTTTCTGCGGAACCAATGCGTCTAAGCCGTACTCTTCAGCCGACTGTATCATCTACCGTCTGGCAGAGACTTATTTGCTCTCTGCTGAGATTGCCTGGAGAATGGGTGACAATGCTACTGCCGCACAACGTATCAACACGATCCGTAACCGTGCTTGTATCGGTCATGACGGTAGCATGAATGTTACAGCTAATGATATCAACGCTAATTTCCTGCTTGATGAGTATGCTCGTGAATTGATTGGTGAGTGGCAGCGCTGGCAGACACTGAAGCGTTTCCGTCTGTTACTGGAGCGTCTGCAGTTAAACCCACAGATCGTACAGAGAGATCAGCATCTTTATCTCCGTCCGATCATGCAGCAGGAACTCAATGTCATCGAGAATCCTGAGGAGTATCAGAACCCGGGCTATTAATTACAATAGACTATTTTGTTACTATAAATGGAATGGGGTCGCATTAGTGCGACCCCATTATCATTCATGAAAAACTATCATTACAGATCTTTGATAACTGTTGCCTTAATGATTTTGATATCAGTTAGCGGACGGTTATTATCATCCCCCGGCATACGCTGTATCTTCTCTACCACGTCCATTCCTTCAAGCACTTCACCAAACACAGAATACTGGGTGTCCAGATGGGGCGTACCACCTATTTTATAATAAGCCTCCCTGATCTCTTGTGGAAAGGAGAAAAGTGTCTTGGTTGCTCTTGAAACCCGTTCCTCCATATCGTCGAGCCCATTACTGTTAAAACGTCTTCCCCAAACGATATAAAACTGTCCCATGGAAGAAGCACGTTCCGGGTTTACATCATCCCCTTCTCGCGCAGCAGCCACAGATCCCCGTTTATGAAAGATCTGTGGGAAACGGATTTCTGCTGGTATGGTATAGTTCTCATAAGGAGCCTCACCTAACAATTCCCCTGGCTTGGCATGACGGGTGGTACTGTCACCAGTCTGAATCATGAAATTCTCAATTACACGATGAAAGAGCACACCGTCATAGAACCCCTCTTTCACCAATTTCAGGAAATTATCCCGGTGTTTCGGCGTTTCATTATACAATGCTATACGGATCTTCCCACTATCTGTTTCCAGCAACACCTCTGCACAGGTTGATAAATCCTGAGCAGAAGCATGAATAGCAAAGAACAAAGCAATGACTATCAGTATTTTTTTCATTTTATTCTGTTTAATAAGCCTCACCTTTTTTAATCTCATCACTGGTAAGTTTCTTCTTATCCATACTGTACCAAGCATAAACGATATAGGCCAGTACAAACGGGATGAAGATACTCACTATCGCCATTGTCTTCAAAGTAAACTCACTGCTGCATGAGTTGACGATCGTAAGAGAACTCTGAAGATCTGCGTTTGATGGATAGTAAGCCGTGTTGTTCCATCCTGCTATCAGGAACAACACAAGCGCAACAAGTACTGTTCCTATTCCGGCAGGCCATATACCTTTAATATATGTCTTACTCGTTATCGTTCGGTAAATAGCATACAGTAGCAGTACTACGCCTGCAAGGAAGATAATCAACAAAGGCCACATTGTTAATAAATTATGCAGATATTTATACGGCTCCATAAAGATCACTCCTGTCTCCGGTTGATAAGCATATCCCTCTTTCAGCAAGGTACGCACTAAGAAAGCCAGGAAGAAAATCAGGAAAGCAATCGTATTACCTACCAGTCGTACACTTCCACGGGAACGGATATCCTCATCATTGACGTTGTTCATCACATAAAGGATACCGAGAATACGTGCAAGGAAAAGCACGGCAAAACCAAAGATCAGGTTCCAGGGGTCTAACACTGCATCCAATCCGTTAGAAGCATTGGCCCACTTAGAGATGATGGGAGCCACCTGATCCGTCAGACTTGCTTTCTCAATAAGGAAGTTACTACCGTTGAAGAATGTTGCCACGGCACAACCAATCAGGAAAGGACCTAATACACCATTAAGTACCAGGAACCATCTGAAAGTCTTGGGACCTAAGAAATTACCGATCTTATTCTGAAATTCATAACTAACAGCCTGTAACACGAATGTCAGCAAGATAAGCATCCATACCCAATAAGCGCCACCGAAGCTTGTGCTGTAGAACAGCGGGAATGAAGCGAAAAAGGCACCGCCGAACGTCACCAGGGTTGTGAATGTCAGTTCCCATTTCCTGCCTGTGGAGTTCAGGACGAGACGTTTCCCTTCAGGAGTCCTTCCCAGGGAATTGATCTGTGAGTTAGCTCCCTGTACAAACATTAAGAAAACCAGTAAGGCACCCAGAAGACTTACCAGGAACCACCAATATTGTTGTAAAAAAGCGTATGTCATAATAAACTATTTCTTTAACTATTTGTTATTGATATCTTATGAATTACTGACGAATAGAGTTACTCGGTATATTCCGGACCTTTCTTAATCTGTTTGAAAAGAATACTCAACTCTACAGCCAGCATGGTGGAGAACAATACCAAGAAGATAAAGAAGGTAAGTGCCACACTGCCCGATGGGATATCGGAAATGGATGCACTTACAGGCAGCATATCCTGAATGGTCCACGGCTGACGTCCGAACTCGGCTACCAACCAACCGCTCTCACTGGCGATATATGCCAAAGGAACAAGAATAATAGGCACGATATAATGCCACTTCGGCATTTGTGCAAAGTCTTTCTTCCGCCAGTCCATGAAAAGAATCACAACAAAGAAAAGAATAAAGAGACATCCCAGTCCGACCATCAGTCGGAAAGCCCAGAAGTTAACAGGGATAAAAGGAACTAATTCCTTTTTATCCTTGATATATCCATAACCGAAATACTGGAAGTTATCTTTGATAATCTCTGACTGTATTGCAGCTGTTGCCTCATCGCCTGCTGCTTTTGCCTTACGGTATTCTGCCAGTGCCACAATGGCTTTCTTACCTCTTTCGATCTTTTCGTCAGCCGAAGGTTCCACCGTACCATCCGGATGCGTATAACCATTCAACAACTCATTTACACCCGGTACAAAGCCATGCGGATCACGAGTTGCCATGATAGAAAGGGCATAAGGCATGGCTATACGCAATGGCGGTTCTTCATCAACAGTATAATCCGGTTGTTTGAAAGGATTCACCCATGCCACACCTGTCAGACTTTGATCCACGCCACCATTATAGAGCGCCTCCATTGCAGCAAGTTTCATCGGTTGCTTCTGTGCCACCTGTTCACCCGAGATATGACCTGTAGCGGCAGCCAGCAGCGAACCCACAAGTCCCACGATTGCTGCTATTTTCATACTCTCCAAGGCCAGTTTCTTCTCCCGTTTCTTCATCAGATACCAGCAACATACTGCCACAACGAAGATAGCGCCGATGATCCAGGAAGAGATCACCGTGTGGAAGAATTTGACAACAGCAAAGGGAGACAGGGCCACATCAAAGAAAGATACCATCTCGTTGCGTACAGTATCTGCATTGAACTCACAACCCACCGGACACTGCATCCAAGCATTGGCCACGAGAATCCACCATGCCGAGATGGTAGCACCTAGGCCGGTAAGCCAGGTAGAAGCCAGGTGGAAGCCCTTCGACACTTTGTTCCACCCAAAATACATCACGGCCACGAAGGTTGACTCCATGAAGAAAGCTACAATACCTTCGATTGCTAACGGTGCACCGAAGATATCTCCTACGAACCAACTGTAATTACTCCAGTTTGTTCCAAACTCAAACTCAAGGATAATTCCAGTTGCGACACCCATGGCAAAATTGATTCCGAAGAGTTTTTGCCAAAATTTCGCGGCATCTTTCCAGAAGACATCCTTCGTGCGATAATAACGTGTTTCCACGATACCCATTATCACGGCCAGTCCCAGCGTCAACGGGACAAAAAGCCAGTGGTACATAGCGGTAAGTGCAAATTGTGCTCTCGACCAGTCTATGGTACTGGCATCCACATTCAATAAGATGTTCGTCATATTACACTGTGTATTTTGTTATTATTATAGTTATTCATTCCGAGCGTTCAACAAACTCTTTCACAATATAGTCAGGCTCCTCCCCTTTCTGGGAATGTGTCTTTAGGAAATCAGGGAAGAAGAACAGTTTCAGCACAAAAAAGATAACGAACAGTTTGATAGCAATGATCAACCACAACGTCTTCCCTAACTGCATATTACGGAAGCCATCATAATATAAGTCAAATGCTCTGTACCAGAAATTCTTTTTTGTCATCTTATCACACCATTAACATTCGCAAATATACAAAAAATATTAATACGTAATTGTTTTTCCAGAAGAAAAATAACGAATAAATAAAAAATATATTCAATACCCACATTATTCTCTCTTTTATCCATTTACATACAAAAAAATTTCCTTTTAGGAAATATTTAGGTTTTACTAACTATTTTACTTTGTCATATCAAAGAAAAAAGCTACTTTTGCATCGCGATAAATCAGCAGTTAAATAGGTTGAATACGTATTACTCTAAGAAAGATGAAAAAGAAAATATTAATTCCTTTATTGTTACTCCTCCTGCTGTTGGCTGCAGGTGTCGGGTACTTGTATTATAATCTTGATCAACAGAAGAAAGTGAATCAAGATATGCAGGAACTGGCCGAGCTTGACAAGAAAGAGATGCAGAATGAATACGAGCAGTTTGCTCAGCAGTACAGTGAGATGAAGACGCAGATCAACAACGACTCCATCATCGCTCAGCTTACCCAAGAACAACTGCGTACCCAACAGTTGCTAAAAGAACTGAAGGAGGTGAAAGCCAATGATGCCCGAGAGATCACACGCCTGAAAAAAGAGTTGGCTACTTGTAGAGCGGTCATCCGCAGTTACGTACTAGAAATAGACTCCCTAAATCGTCTGAACGAGAACCTTGCCGCTGAGAACACCCGTGTCAGAGGACAGTACGAAGAAGCTACCCGTCAGATTGAGAATCTAAATACAGAGAAGTCATCCCTGTCTGAGAAAGTGGCTATTGCTTCACAGCTCGATGCTACAGGAATCTCCATGAGCCTGAAAGACAAAAAAGGAAAGAGTACCAACAAGGTGGACAAGGCCAAGAATATACAGATCAACTTCAATATTGCGAAGAATGTGACTGCCAGCAATGGTATCCGCACGCTGTATGTCAGAA
>JAEEZP010000201.1 GCA_016291915.1 Prevotella sp.
CCATACTGCCACGTGACGGAACATGAAATGCAGGTGCGAGTTACCGAGTTACCGGGTTACCGCAGTTGACGAGTAGACAAGTAAACGAGTTGACGAGTTATTAGCTTTAGAGTTTGTGAGTTTACAGTAAACAATTAAGAGTGAAGATCTCTTCACACAAGATTCTTCACTCTTAACTCTTCACTCTTCACTTTTCATTTATTCCAGCGGATAAGTCACTGCCGGGATAGCGGCTGCCCGCAGGACAGGCTTAGCGATCTTACTCTCTGCAACGATGAAGGCGCGGGGAGCAATGATGCTGCTCTGTGTCGAATTAGCTGCATTGACCACCTTCTCAGCAGCAGAAACTGCAATAAGTTCTTTCAACTGTGACTGTTTGGACTGCACCATATTGTCTGTGCGCAAGAGGGTGCGCTGTCCTGTCTTCGTATCTATACGATAGAGTCGTATCAGGGAATAACCTTCCGGCAGAGAGACAACATAAGCATTTTTCAGTCCTGCCTTCTTGGCATTCTTGAGCAGGATCTTCTCCATCTTCTCATCAGCTGTGGTATCAACAGCTTTGATATGTAACGACCCGAAAGAGATTGCCGGTGTCGGCACACTGGGATTGATGGTGAAACGATAACTACCCGTACTGTTTTTGGTAAATGGCGTAGGACGCAGATTATTGAGTTGTGCACGGAGAATACCGTTCTCAACAAGCAACAGTTCTTTTTCCGGCACGATACCATCGGCATCAACACTATAGGCACCCATCAGCGGCACACCGTTGTATTCCCTGCGGTCACTGTAGTTGACAGCACTGATCCGTTTGTCTATAATATCCTGTCCTATTTTCTTCCCAAAGTCATCATCGGCAGGCTGCAGCGCATGACTCGCATTCACTGCCGCAATGACAGGATCACTCAACGAATAGACAGACGCCATCTCCTCGAACATCACCGGTCCGTTGTATTCCTCATCGAGCACCGGGGCATCACGGAGGGCCATCAGATCGGCAGCAAACGTATTAATACGTTCTTTCAAACCGTTCATATTCTTTAAGAAGTCGGGCAACTGGTATGACAACACCAGTTTATCATTCCAGGGCGTACCGTCTTCACTCTGCGTAGATGCCTCCACGGTCATGGTCAGCACCTGCTGTGAGGAATTCACCTCAAGACCTGTATTGGTGATACGCATCGTGTTCATCTGTGCCACATCGAAAGATACCGAGGTATCAAAAAGACGGGGATAGTTCTTGAATACCGATGACAATTCCACGACAAGGCTCCCCAGCTGTTGCATGTCAATATCTTGCATATCTGCTACGATACTCTCCTTTACAGAGGATGCTTTCGGAAGTGTCAGGTCGTTGATGTTGGCATATTCGAGGGGCAGCGGATGCTGGGAGAGATAATTCTGTTTCTGAGCATACACATTGAGTGCATCCTTATACGAATTATCCGTTGTGTTCCACACCGCGCGTCTCACGGCATTCACATCTGCATTATTTCCGACACAAGCCACCTGACTGAAGTAACGGTCTGCCTCCACCTTACTCGACTGCTGGATATCACCCACGGTGACTTCCGATCCGATGGTTGTGGTCCATGGAGAAAGATAATTCATCGAGATACCACCCAGTTCTCCTACGATACGTGCCGTACGGGAGGTGTTGGCAATAGATGAAACCATCAGCGGCTGCATGGCACCACGGATATTCAGTTTGTCGGCAGCACGGTTCACCTCTTGCTTCATAGCCTCCTTCAGATCCGCTCCCGACTGACCGTTCTGCGGAGCCGGAAGTAACTGCGGTGTCTGCTGTGCTTTCTTCCGGCGCTGTGTCTCTATCTGAGTGACATAGATCTGTGGAGACACACAGGCAACGGGCACCCATCCTGACTCAGCGCCGCAAGAACCGGTGAAGAGTGTCGGTTCGTTGCCTGCCGCTGCGATATGTGAGAACATCGACAAGGGTGTGCCGATCAGATCCACACCGCGTACCAGTTCATCGGGACGACCATCCACATACACACGGAACACCTCCACGGGTGACACATTGAATGAGTTCATCGTATTTCCCTGTCCTGTCGTGGTGTAACCACCGGTCACCGTCAGGAAATAATAACCATATTCCTTACCTTGTTTCTTTGCCTCTGCACGGAGCATCTCGCGCAAGGTTTCTTCTGTCTGCGGGGCCGTTGTCTCCACGATCAGACTCGACTGACGTGATACGGCATCATGCCCATCGGAAGCCCGTCCGTGTCCGTTGCTCTGCGGGAAACCATCCATCGGCACCCTACTCAGCAAGAACTCGTTGAGCACACCGTTCTTGATATTATCGACACGACGGGAACGGACACCCTCAGCGTCATAACGGTAATGACCGTTAAGCTCCTTACCCTGATAGTCTGTAAGACTGGGATCACAATAGACACTGAAATCTGCGGGTAAGACATTTTTGCCCACCATGTTACGGAAAGTCTCACCACCCGACTTCAGACGATGAGCCTCCAGACGATGACCGAAAATCTCATGGAAGAACACACCACTGGCAGGACCGGAGAGTATCGCCGGACCCGTATAGGGATTAGCAACGGGAGCTTTCATCAGTGCTGTGACACGCTGCACGAGTTCTTTTGCCTTGCCCATCATCACCTCTGTATCCGGCAACTTGTCCAGACTGGTGGCATAGTAGTCGAAAGATACCGGCAGCACCATACCGTCGGAAGCCATTCCCTGAGCGGTAAGCATCACGCGTGCCGCAATCCTGTTCTGTACCACGCAGGTACCCTCTGTGTTGATGATATACTGACGGCTTACCTCAAAGTTCAACGTAGCCGTTCCCCCCTGCAGCTCCGGGGTTGCCGCCATCACCGCAGTCACCTTGTTCAGACGGTCACGCCATGACGCCATGTCGATATTCTTCTGTGCAGCAGACAGAGGTTGTTCATAATACTGTTCTACGGGAGCTGTAGAGAAACAAGCTGCCGTATCCTCATCTGCCACATTTGTGGAGACTTTTGCCTGTGTCTCACGATAGACATTGACAGCAAAGTCATAACGGCGGCGCACCTCACTCCAGATACCAGCCCTTATGCCCTCCACATCATTGTCGTTCGTGGGCAGCACCCAGGGAGCGATATCCCGTCCCTGTGCATTGGCAGCACCCTGCGTATTCAGTTTGAAATTATCGAGTCTTGGATTCCCTACTCGTATCTGCGGTGTCAGCGTCCTACCCTCCTGAACGTCTTCGGTAACCGTGACACCCATGTTGCTCTGGATGCTCACCCGATAAAAGTCATTGACACGCAGTGACATGAAATAAGGTTTCACGGGCTGCTGTCTCAACTGCTGATATTCACGGTTCATCTCATCCTTCAGGGTCTGAAGCAGACGATCATTATCCTGCGCACACAGGTTCATGCCGCAGATGACGAATAAAACAGATAATAACGTTCTCATCATTGTATTTTATCAATTATATTAATGGCATTTTCTGCCGTGCTACTCTCATACTTGAGTCTTTTGGCACAATCTGCAAAATACTTCTTTGCTTTTTCCCGCTGTTCAGGAGTCATCTTCTTCGCATAGGAAGAGAGAAATCCGTCAACAATGCCACGATATGCGTTATTTCCCAGAAGAGGAGCCACGAAACGCATGTAATAATCCAACATACCGTCCCAGTCTTCCTGCATGATAAAGGAAGCGATATGTACTTGATGCACTTGTGGATCGTCTGTAGGCAGATGGAGAAGACTGGTGAGCATCACCGCTTTCTTGACATCCTCCAAAGTATAGTCATGCTCCCGCCCGGTACAGACGAGGTACATCCCCCTGCGGAAATTGTCAAA
>JAEEZP010000202.1 GCA_016291915.1 Prevotella sp.
AATAATATTTGATTCCGAGGATGTAGTAATGAGGGCTTTGTTTGATAATGTCGGAGATACTACCGCAACAGCGGGTTATCTTATCCTCCGCATCATACCAGAATGAAGAATAATACATGAGAGGAATGAAAATATCCTTTTCTAATGGCGATGTGGGTTCGAAAGGATCCGACCGATATGAGTAAACGTATTTATCTTCACTCTCCCAGTAGAGTTGTCTTAGTTTTAAACTACAAGCAGAGCGAAGAGTATTCTCCCAATTAAAATAGCATAGAGCTGTGGAATCGTTATCAGAAGGGAGAAAACCATAAACCAGCTTGTCACCCCTTGCCTCAAAATAATAAGGAAATAGGAGTCGAGGGGAATCCTCAACTTCTTTCCCGTTCACAAATTCCCTAACATTGAATGTCACATTCCGGCCTTTTATTGCGCTGACGTCGAAGCTGTATGCTTGATAGCCCTTGGCATTGAGCATCGGGATATAGTCATTGAGCGATGGCTCGTTCATTTTGATTTCCTGCGCCTGCCCTGTCATAGCGAAGAGGACGAACAGAATAGTGATGATGGTATGCTTGTACATATTCAGAAATGACGCTTGTCCATACTTTATCCTATGAGTTATTGCAGAGATAGAGGTAAGTACAGGGGACAGGTCAATCCTGTCCCCATCATATCATGCGTTTTTCTCTTTGATAGCTTCCATAATCTTGGCTTCCAGTTCCTCAGCCAATTCTGGGTTATCACGTAATAAAGCTTTAACGGCTTCACGTCCTTGAGCTAAACGACTCTCTCCATAAGAGAACCAGGAACCGCTCTTCTTGATGATATCATATTCTACGCCCAGATCAACGATCTCACCAATCTTGGAGATGCCTTCACCGAACAAGATCTCAAACTCGCACTTACGGAAAGGAGGAGCTACCTTGTTCTTCACCACCTTCACACGCACCAGTTTGCCAATCACATCATCACCATCCTTGATAGGACTGCCACTACGGATATCCAGACGTACGGACGAGTAGAACTTCAAGGCATTACCACCAGTTGTTGTCTCTGGATTACCGAACATCACACCGATCTTCTCACGCAACTGGTTGATAAAGATACAAGTGGTATTCGTCTTACTGATCGTTGCCGTAAGTTTCCGGAGTGCCTGTGACATCAGGCGTGCCTGCAAGCCGACCTTGTTATCACCCATGTCACCTTCAATCTCCGCCTTCGGTGTCAGCGCAGCCACCGAGTCAACCACTAATATATCGATGGCAGATGAAGAGATCAACTGATCAGCAATCTGTAATGCCTGTTCTCCATTGTCTGGCTGTGAAATCCACAGGTTATCTACATCCACTCCCAGTTTCTCCGCATAGAAACGATCGAAAGCATGCTCCGCATCGATAAACGCAGCGATACCACCGTTCTTCTGCGCCTCAGCAATCGCATGGATGGCTAATGTTGTCTTACCGGAACTCTCCGGTCCGTAAATCTCAATAATCCTGCCACGGGGATAACCACCCACACCAAGCGCAGCATTCAATCCGATACTACCGGTAGGAATCACCTCTACATTCTCAATATGATCATCACCGAGCTTCATGATAGAACCCTTACCGAAGTCCTTCTCAATCTTCGACATCGCTGCCTGCAGCGCTTTCAGTTTCTCACTCAGCGGATTACCTTCTTCTATTTCTTTCTTTGCCATATACCTATTTATATTATACGATTATCATCTTGTTTTTCAAACTACTGCAAAAGTACTTAATATTTTCCAAAAACCAGCTCTTGCCGCCAAATATTTTGTTAATAATAATGTGAAAAAATTAGAAGATTGTCTTTGCGTTAAGTCCGGTGTAATCTTTTGGGTTTACAACAACGTTATTATTCGGTCCCAAACAGCGCATTTGCTACGTCTGGTTTGGGACCGAAAGTAATTCTCAATTATAGGGATATTTCTTGATCAACGGCTTGAACAAAGGCTGAGGATTTTCCTCATACGCTTCATGGAAATACCAAAAATAGTTGTAATATTTTCCTTCATCTTGTTTGGCTTTCGACAAAGTCTTATCTATAAAATCGTAACTCCACCGATCGTTATAGGCCATTAATGCACCGAAAGCGTTTCCGATACAACTATAAACATTTTCTTCAAGTATCTTCTGACTTGCATGCCGTGCTTGTCGTTTGTACGCTGCCGATGGCCAGGCTACGACAGCACCTAATGCCGCCCTGATAGTATCGCTATAATCACGAAGGACCTTCTTGTCCATATCCGAGAGCAGTCGTATGATTTCCTGTCTGTCTTCCTCTTTGTGGTATCTTGCCAACGCGATTAGAACTTCTATGTTGTATTTGTATAATTGTCGAAGTCTACGCTCATACCCAGGTCTTGCAGGCAACTCATGGCAGAGATCGTATAAATAATAAAACTTTAAAACATTGTCAGAAAAAAGCACAGCACTGTCAAGGCGTGCGGAATCTTCCCTGGTAACCTTGTAATCCTCCCTGTCACTCTGTATCAGTTTTATCCTGATATTAGACATCCTGTCATCAGCTACGCAACAACCATCTCTGGTATAAACGATAGTTGTATCTTCTATCTCAGCAATTGCCAATTTTACTGCCTCATGTGGATTCTTCATCAGAAGGGCGCAGAAAGCGATCAATCGTTCAATTTTGTCTTCATGCTTAGAAGCAAGCTCTATCAAATCACTAGTTGAGGCATGGGTA
>JAEEZP010000203.1 GCA_016291915.1 Prevotella sp.
GATGAGTCATCAGCAAACCATTGTAGGGTTGAAAATAAAAGGAATGAGAGAGGATAAGCATCTCACGGTTGAAGAGATGGCAGAGCGCAGCGGATTGTCTGTGGAACAGATCATGTCTATTGAGAACGATCAATACCTCCCGTCTCTGGGACCGTTGATTAAGATTGCCAGGGCCCTTGGCGTGAGGCTGGGAACGTTCCTGGACGACAATGATGAGTTAGGACCGGTCGTCAGTCGTGCCCAAGACCGCCTCGACAACAGCATCAGTTTCTCCAACGACACCGCTGATGCCCGCAAACACATGGAGTATCATGCCCTTGCGAAGCAGAAGGCCGGTCGCCATATGGAACCGTTCATCATTGATATCCATCCCAGTGAGGAGAAGAGTTTCAAACTCTCTGCGCATGAGGGAGAAGAGTTTATCTACGTGATGAGTGGTGAGGTGGAGATCGACTACGGTAAGGAGAAATATTCCCTGAAGGAGGGCGACAGTATCTTCTACGACTCCATCGTGGAGCATCATGTGCACGGGGCTGTCGGGAAGTCTGCCCGCATTCTCGCTGTGGTGTACATTCCATTCTAGTTTAGAGTTTAGAGTGTATAGTGTAGAGTTATGATTACCTATTAAAGCCTTGAAGAGGTGAAAGAAATCAGTACAGGGCACGCCCTGTGGTTTAAGGATAACAATTTATGGAACAGCAATTATCAGAACGGACCCTTGGTGGGTGGCTTGAATATTGGGCGGAAACGACGCCTGATAAAGAGTATATCGTATATTCCGACCGCGACTTACGTTTTACGTGGAAGACTTTCAACCAGCGTGTCGATAACTTAGCGAAAGGACTTTTAGCCATCGGCGTGAAGAAAGGTTCCAACGTGGGCATCTGGGCTACCAATGTGCCCGACTGGCTGACATTTCTTTACGCTACGGCAAAGATCGGTGCCGTGCTTGTTACCGTAAATACAAACTACAAGCAGAGTGAGTTGGAGTATCTGTGTGAGAACTCCGACATGCACACGCTATGTATCACCGACGGCACCTGGGAATGCGACTATGTGGATATGACCTATAAGATGTTGCCGGAGTTGCGTGATTGCGAGCGGGGACATCTGAAGAGCAGTCGTTTTCCCTGCATGAAGAATGTGGTGTATATCGGTATGGAGAAATACCGGGGGATGTTCAATACGGCAGAGTTGCTGCTGTTAGGACGTAATATCGATGATGACACACTGACGGAAGTAAAGAAGAACGTCAGTTGCCATGATGTGGTGAACATGCAATATACCTCAGGAACCACCGGTTTTCCCAAGGGGGTGATGCTCACCCATTACAACATCTCCAACGACGGTTATTTCACCGGTGAGGCGATGGGATTTACGGCCGCTGACAAACTCTGTGTCTGTGTGCCGCTCTTCCACTGCTTCGGCGTGGTGCTGGCCACCATGAACTGTCTCACGCACGGATGTACCCAGGTGATGGTCGAGAAGTTTGATCCGCTGGTAGTGCTTGCCTCCATCCATAAAGAACGATGTACGGCCCTCTATGGCGTACCGACGATGTTCATTGCCGAGCTCAACCACCCGATGTTCTCTATGTTCGACATGAGTTGTCTGCGCACCGGTATCATGGCCGGCAGTCTCTGTCCTATCGAACTGATGAAGCAGGTGAGCGAGAAGATGTACATGACGATCACCAGTGTTTACGGACTCACGGAGTCATCGCCCGGCATGACACATACCTGTCTAAGTGACACCTTTGAGCAGCGCTGTACCACCGTAGGGCGCGACTATCCCTTCGTGGAGGTGAAGGTGCTCGATCCCGAGACGGGTGAGGAATGTCCCGTTGGCGTACAGGGAGAGATGTGCTGTCGTGGTTTCAATGTGATGAAAGGCTATTACAAGAATCCTGAAGCCACTGCTGAGGTGATTGACAAGAACGGTTTCCTCCACTCCGGCGACTTAGGGGTGATGGACGAACAAGGATACTATCGCATCACCGGACGTATCAAGGACATGATCATCCGTGGTGGTGAGAATGTCTATCCCCGTGAGATAGAGGAGTTCCTCTATCACATGCCCGGCATCAAGGATGTGCAGGTGGCTGCCGTTCCCTCTAAGAAATACGGTGAGGAGGTGGGTGCCTTCATCATCCTGTATGATGGAGTGAAGATGGAGCGTGAGGATGTGCGTGAGTTCTGTCGTGGCAAGATCGCCCGCTATAAGATTCCGAAATATGTCTTCTTCGTGGATGAGTTCCCCCTTACCGGTTCCGGCAAGATACAGAAGTTCAAGCTCAAGGAACTGAGTCTGAAACTCTGTGAGGAGCAAGGAATAGAAGTGATATAATCATCAATCGGCAACCAATTGCACCCTGTTTGCCAGACGGCTTTCACAACATCACAGAAGTGGTAGCTGATGCGCCGCCCTACGGTACGATGCAGTACCAGGGACGTGAGGTAAGCCTTCCTCACTTCTTCAATTTTGCTCGGTGAATAGGATGAAATAAAAAATGATAACCTGCAGGTTATCATTCTCTGAAGATTTGTGGAGCATACGAGACTCGAACTCGTCACCTCTTGACTGCCAGTCAAACGCTCTAGCCAGATGAGCTAATGCCCCAAATCCGCTGCAAAGATAGTGGATTCCGCGAAAACAAACAAATTTTTGTCGTTCTTTTTTGTCGTGCTCCCATTATTTTGTATCTTTGCGCTATCTTATAAGCAGAATGAAATCATGACAGATGACAAGCTAATGATAGAGGAACGGATCGTGGATGTGCTGAAGACGGTCTATGATCCGGAAATCCCCGTGAACATCTACGACCTCGGACTGATCTACAAGATAGAGGTGGACGAAGAGGGAAACGTGGATATAGACATGACATTCACAGCACCTACCTGCCCGGCAGCTGACTTTATCCTGGAGGATGTGCGACAGAAAGTGGATGCCCTGGCAGGGGTGAAGTCGGCTAACGTCAACCTGGTATTCGAGCCGGCATGGGATCAGAGCATGCTCAGCGAGGAGGCTCGTGTGGAGTTGGGGCTGGATTGAGAGAGAAAGATAACGGATAATCATAGGGTGAAAAGAGGATGAAAGGAAAAAACATCTATATACTGAGTGATGCTCATCTGGGTTCATGGGCTATCGATCACCGTAGGATGCAGGAGCGACGGTTGGTGCGTTTTCTCGATCAGATCAAAGAGAAGGCGTCTGCCGTTTATCTGCTCGGTGATATGTTCGACTTCTGGTATGAGTGGAAATACTGCGTACCGAAGGGATATACGCGGTTCTTAGGGAAGATCTCGGAACTGACGGATGCCGGCGTGGAGGTGCATTACTTCACCGGCAACCATGATATATGGATGTATGGCTACCTGGAGCGGGAGTGCGGCGTGATCCTCCATAAGCAACCGCTGACGACGGAGATCTGGGGGAAGGTGTTCTTCATGGCTCATGGTGACGGACTGGGTGACCCGGACAAGAAATTCAAGGTGCTAAGACGGATCTTCCATAACCGTACCTGTCAGCGGCTGTTCAGCATGCTCCATCCCCGTTGGTCGATGTGGTTCGGCCTGAAATGGGCACAGAAGAGTCGTATGAAGCGCACTGACGGTAAGGAGCCTCCTTATATGGGGGAGGACAAGGAGCATCTGGTGCTGTTCACGAAGGAGTATATGAAGACGCATCCTGACATCGACTATTTCATCTATGGGCACCGGCATATCGAGTTGGACCTGGATCTGGAGAACAGGAGTCGTATGCTGATCATCGGTGACTGGATATGGCAGTTTACGTATGTGGTGTTCGATGGGGAGCATCTCTTCCTGGAGGAGTATGAGGAGGGGGAGAGTAAACTTTAAGTGAAGAGTTTAGAGTGAAGAGTGAAGAATTTTGAGACAATAACCAATAAACAATAACCAATTACCGAAGCAGTGAGAGCAGAGTGAAACTTGTTTCAACTATGCCGAGCGTGAGCAAAATCGTGATTAAGCGAGGGTAATAAGAGCTGGCTCTTAAATTACCGAGCGTGAACGATTTATCTAAAATCGCCGAAGGCAATAAAAAGGTAATCATAACTCTACACTTTACACGATGAATTATACACTAAAAAAAGGCACGGAAACCGTGCCTTTTTGTTTTAGAATGTAAGAGGTTTATTTCAGGAGGTTCATGGTGTCGGTAGCGATCATCAGCTCCTCGTCGGTCGGGATGACACAGACGGTAACCTTACTGTCGTCGGCAGAGATGATAGCTTCCTCACCGCGTGTCTTGTTCTTCTCCTTGTCGAACTTGATGCCGAGGAACTCCATGTCCTTGCAGACAGCCTCACGCATGGATGCCTGGTTCTCACCCACACCGGCGGTGAACACGATGATATCCACACCACCCATGGCAGCAGCGTAGGCACCGATATATTTCTTAATACGATAGAAATACATGTCGAGGGCCAGCTGTGCACGGGCATTGCCTTCTGCAGCAGCATTCTCCACATCACGCATGTCGGAGCTCTCACCGGTGATACCCAGCACACCACTCTGCTTGTTGAGCAGGTTGGAAACACCGTCGGCATCGAGGTCGAGCTTCTTGGCTAAGAAGGTGATGGCACCACCGTCGATATCTCCCGAACGGGTACCCATCATCAGACCCTCCAGCGGCGTGAGACCCATAGAGGTGTCCACACACTTACCATCGACAACAGCTGCGATAGAGCCACCGTTACCGATATGACAGGTGATGATACGCTTGCCGATAGGACTGACACCTAAGTACTCACAGACACGCTGTGAGACATAACGGTGAGAGGTGCCGTGGAAACCGTAGCGACGCACACCATACTGCTTATACAGGTTGTAGGGGATGGCATACATATAGGCTTTCTTCGGCATGGACTGATGGAAAGCGGTATCGAAGACACCTACCTGTGGGAGCTGCGGCATCAGCTCAGAGACAGCGTTGACACCCTTCAGGTTGGCGGGGTTGTGCAGCGGTGCCAGGTCGATACATGCCTCGAAGGTCTCCAGCACATCTTTGTCGAGGATCACACTCTTGTTGAACTTCTCTCCGCCATGCACCATACGGTGGCCTACTGCGTCGATCTCATTCAGGTCTTTGATAACACCGATCTCAGGATCGGTCAGCAGGGAGAAGATGAACTTCACGCCCTCGGTATGCTCGGGCATGTCGTGCATGAGCTTCTTCTTGTCACCGTTAGCGAGCTTCACCTTTACGAAAGCACCTTCCATGCCTACACGCTCAGCACCACCTGATGTCATCACACTCTTGTCATCCATATTATACAGTGCGTACTTGATGGATGAGGAACCACAGTTTAATACTAATATTTTCATGTTTTTAAGTGAAGAGTGAAGAGTGAAGAGTGAAGAATCATTTCATCTCCCTAAACCCTTAACTCAATTATTAATTCTTAATTCTTAATTATTAATTCTTATTTCGCGTCCATTGCCTGGCAGGCAGTGATAGCCACCAGCTTATAGATATCATCCACGGAGCAACCGCGAGACAGGTCGTTGACCGGACGGGCGATACCCTGGAGGATCGGGCCGATAGCCTCGGCATCACCAAGGCGCTGTACGAGCTTATAAGCGATGTTACCAACTTCCAGACAGGGGAATACCAGGGTGTTGGCCTTTCCAGCGATGTCACTGCCGGGAGCTTTCTTCGTACCTACTGACGGCACGAGGGCAGCATCAGCCTGCAGCTCACCGTCGATCTTCAGTGACGGATCGATCTCCTTAGCAAGACGGGTAGCCTCGATGACCTTGTCGCACACCTCATGGGTAGCACTGCCCTTGGTGGAGAAGCTCAGCATAGCCACACGGGGATCCTCAAAGCCTGCTACACTCTTGGCGGTCTGTGCCGTACATACAGCAATCTGTGCCAGCTGGTTAGCATCGGGCATAGGGGTGACAGCGACATCACCAACCACTAAGACACCGTTCTCTCCATATTCAGGCTTCTTGGTGATCAGCAGCATAGCACCGCTCACGCAGGTAATACCCGGAGAGGTCTTGATAATCTGCAGGGCAGGGCGCAGCGTCTCACCGGTAGTGCTCAGCGCACCGGAGATCTGACCGTCGGCATCACCGGTCTTGATGATCATACAACCGAGGTACAAGGGGTTCTTCACCAGTTCACGAGCCTGCTCGATGGTCATACCTTTCTTCTTGCGAAGCTCTGCCAGCAGGGCAGCATATTCTTCGCTCTTGGGGCAGTTCTCGGGGTCGATGAGGGTGGCTTTACCGATGTTCTTCAAGCCCAGTTTGTCTGCTAAGGCATTCACTTCCTGAGGGTTGCCGATAAGGATAATGTCTGCGATGTCATCTCTCAGCACCATGTCGGCAGCTGTCAAGGTGCGCTCCTCTGTTGCTTCGGGGAGCACGATACGCTGTTTGTTACTTTTAGCGCGTTCAATAATTTGTTGTACTAAATCCATAAGTTTGTAGATCTTTATTGGGTAATATCTAATCTGCAAAATTAATAAAAATAATCGAATACCTTTCTATAATATGGATATTTTTTATACTTTTGCATAACTTTAAGTGAAGAAGGAAGGGTTTTAGAGTTTAGGGTTCCCGTTATCGTTCCCGTTCCCGTTAAAGATAATAGTGTGGTATTAACCTATCCTATGAGTGAAAATATATGGCAAACGTAAGAAAGGACAGAGAGTGGCGTGACTACCTGATCATCACGGTAGCGATGGTGTTAGGCAGTGTGGGCTTGGGCGTTTTCCTCTTGCCCAACCAGATCACGATGGGTGGTGTCGGTGGTATCGCCTCTATTCTCTATTGGGGTTTCGGCATCCCAGTGAGTGCATCGTACCTGGTATTGAACATTTTCCTGTTGATCTTCGCCCTGCGTATATTAGGGTGGCGGTTCTGTGCCAAGACCATCTATGCGGTGATCGTCTTCTCTGTCAGTCTGTCCGTGGTAGAGCGGATGGCTGCCGGCACGGCGCTCCTGAGTGACCAGCCTTTCATGGCTGTTGTCGTGGGTGCTTTCTTCCTCGGTTGCTCTTCCGGCTTAGGACTGTCGGTGAATGCGAGCACGGGTGGTTCCGATACGGTTGCCGCCATGGTACATAAGTATTACGACCTGTCGCTGGGAAATATCATCCTGCTCTGTGACATGGTGATCGTCACGTCCAGTTACCTGGTCTTGCGTGACTGGGAGAAGGTGATCTACGGTTATGTCCTGCTGTTTATCATGTCGTTGTTCGTGGACAAGGTGGTGAACATGATGCGGCGCTCGGTGCAGTTCTGTATCATCACGGAGAAATACCATGAGATGTCACATGCCATCAATGAGCAGGCCCGCCGCGGTTGTACGATCTTCGAAGGGGTGGGGACGCATACGGGAGAGCCTGTCAGGATGCTTTTCGTGCTGGCCCGACAGAAAGAGTCTTCGATGATCTTCAGTATTATCAACGAGATCGATCCTCATGCCTTTGTGTCACAGAGTGCGGTCATCGGTGTCTATGGTCTGGGCTTCGATCCTTTCAAGCGGAAAAGGCATAATAAAGTGAAGAGTTTAGAGTGAAGAGTGAAGAATTTAGAGTTTAGGGTTTAGAGTTTGCTTATGCCCCGAAGGGGCGTTAAGATTACAGGCAGGCGGTGGAGCGCAGCGGAACCCCTGCAATGATGCATACAATAATCAAAACCCCGACGGGGTGACAGATATTCTGCCGTACCTTCGGCACTCAATGAAATGCGAACCTTTTCACAGGGGTTACGCTTCGCTTCACCCCTGCCTATGTTCTATCGCACTTTCAGTGCTCTGGGTCAACTTCTATGTTATTACTTAAAATATTTATGATTTAACAGATTAATAACGATATGAGTGAATTAAAAATTATTGGTCAGTCCTTGAAGACGATGCCGTGGGAAGAAAGACCGGCGGGGTGTAAGACAGTGCTTTGGCGCTATTCCAAGAATCCTGTGATACCACGTGACTTACTGCCCACCTCCAACAGTATTTTCAACAGTGCGGTAGTACCCTTCAAGGATGGTTTTGCCGGTGTGTTCCGTTGTGATGATACGAACCGCCGAATGGTGTTGCATGTAGGTTTCAGTAAAGATGGCGTGCATTGGGATATCAACGAAGAGCCCTTACGTTTCGTCTGTGAGGACAAGGAGATCGGGGAGTGGGTGTATGGCTATGATCCCCGTGTGTGTTTCATCGA